>JARRRG010000287.1:0-6341 GCA_037380965.1 Deltaproteobacteria bacterium | reverse complement strand
GGACCTTGTCCTTGTCCTCGATATTGATGAGATCTTTTGACGTTCTTCCCGCCTTGCAACATACCGAAACCACATCAAAGCCGTTCTTCTTGAATATGTCGTCTACAATCGCCGCTTCGTTCTTGAGGCCGACGCAGAAAACAAGTCCCAGGCGCTGGTACCCCATGCGGTGGGCAAACTCGCAAATTTCCACAATACGCGTCTTGGTGGGCTGCACCACATAGGGCCGCTCATGCCGATTGGCATAGCACACGGCCTCCTGGATCGAGGCCTGTTGAGCAAACCGTCCGATCTCGGGTGATTCGAATTCGCGGTTGGCTTCGGCCAGGAGCTCTTTACGGGTCAGAGTGGGGCACCCCCGATGAGTGGAACCGCTGCTGTCCAGGCAGACCATATCCGGGACTTCATTGGGACATGTCGCACATGAGGGGGCGAGTTTCTTCTTATCTTGAGACACAGGACGCTCCTTTCCTCCAGCAAGTATCTCGTGGTCAATCTGATTCCGACATTCCCGGGCCGGCTGGCCGGTGCCCCCGGAATTGCCTTTCACCAGAAGGGCCGTTGCATCTCCAGGCAAAAAGCAGACGAGATCATCGTCCCCGTCATGCTTTTTCGGTCACGGGTTCTGGAGAGACTCTCTAGCATAAAGCTCCTCATCCGTTCCGTCAATGTGCTCTGTTCACCCACTGGGGCAGGCCGGGTCCGCGCGTCCGGCCCGCACGTCGCTCCGGCAGGAGTGCCTGCGGCCCGTTGAGCTCGCTGTGAACCGCGAAAATGCCGAACAGGCGACCATTCTTGACTGACAGGGCCATGCTTCGGTATGCTCCCAAGCATAGAACACGCCATTCCGGAGCGAGATACAACGTTTCCCGCGGGCTCGGAACGCGAAGCCGGACGATCGCGGCCTTTCCCAACTGCTGAGAGCACGGGTGCGGTGCTCCGACCCGGAGATGAGCGGCCGACCGGCTTGATCATCATGATCGTGCATGGTGGGAAGCGATCTCGTGGCAGATGCGATGGTCGCTTCGGCAGGGATCGCGTGTTCTCCGCAGGCTAAGGCCGTGACATAGAGGGAGCACTACAGGAAACGCCACCATGATAAGGAGGACAGTCCCGTGCAACTTTCGTCAGCAGGTTCTTCAGTTGAAGACAGAATCTTCGTAACCGACGGTGATCTCGAAAAGTACTGCGGTTTGGCTGTCGAAGCCGGCGCGACCCATGCCAAGCAGATCCATCCCGCGAGCGTGGTCACCGCGCCCTGGGTGCGGCTGAAATGCCAGTACGGCTGCTGGAACTACGGTAAGGGTCTCTGTTGCCCGCCGCACACTCCTACATCTGACGAGACGAGAGCGATTCTCGATTCGTATCAGCGAGCGATCCTCTTTCACATCCAGTCCCCGAGCACGCGGGATCGGCGAAAGCGCTTTAGATCGTATTTTGAAACGCTCGTAGAGCTGGAAGGGGATATGTTCAAAGACGGGTACTATAAGGCATTCGTTTTCCTCGCGGGCCCATGCCGGATCTGCAAGAAATGTGGGGCCCTCGAGGACAACCTCTGCGCGCATGGAGGACAGGCGAGGCCCTCCATGGAAGGATGCGGAATCGACGTGTATCAAACGGCCCGTATCAAACGGCCCGCAACAATGGATTCTTTATACAAACGCTTCGCGAACGGGACGAAACGAATAATGAATACTGCCTGATGATGGTGGATTAGGTTGCGGTCTTTCAAGTTGCCTACCTAAGGCTCGCTGCCGATCCGCTCCGGAAGGCGATGAAAAGATCGTGTTCAATCGCGGGGCATGCTTATCCCGTGGCGGGCGGGGCATGCCGCTGAAAGAGGTGGAGACATGAAGCACGGGCTCCTCTTGATCGACATTCAGAATGACTACTTCTCCGGCGGCAGGATGGAGCTTGTCGGCATGGAGGAAGCTGCCGAGCGGGCTCGCCGGCTCCTCCAGGAGTTCCGAAGCCGTCAATCCGCGGTTTTTCATATCAGGCATATCTCGACGCGCGCGGGCGCGACGTTCTTCCTGCCGGATACGTGCGCGACACGGGACCTCGAGCATAAGGGGAGATCCGTTGCAGCCGCGGATGTTCACGCGGCGTTCATGGCTGCATTGTCCGTGCCCTATGCGAAGGTGATATCAACCGACACGGTTACGGGGCTGCTCTAATCCGACGGCGGGCATGACATTCCTGCCGGTTCTTCAAACGTGCAACCGTACTCCCGGGGGAGACTCCTTGGCCGGGAGTCGATCCGATATCCGCCATAGACCAGAGAATTCAGCGGGGGATCGTTCCTTTTCATGTGCCGACGATACGCTCCGGCCGCGACATGTCAGCCGCGTTTCATGTCAGATTTGAACGAAGGGTCTCGCGCACGTCAGGGATGTGTGCGCGATCAGGGACGTTCCCGCGGAGTCGGAGCAACCAACGATCTTGATTCTGTCGTCCATTCCAGCTATGTTCAACCCTCCGGGCTTTTGCTGTGGCCGGCCCCGCGGTTTGAAGAGACGCGGGCGCGTCAGCACCACCCGTACCGTGTGGTTGCAGTAAGAGCCTGGCAATATGAACTGACGGAGGAGGATGAGCATGGGATCGCTTACGGAAGAAATGATGGACTTCGTGCTCGAATGGCTCGGACAGAAAGAGAAAGGTGAAGCCGCGCCCCACCCGAAGGAATTCGAAGACACCTGGGTTCTGCTGACGCTCAAAGACGGTTCCCGTCTGGGCGGACGTCTCACCTTTTTCACGAGGCGCGAGGCGGGCATGGACCTGTGCTTGACGGACGTGTGCGAAGTCAAGACCGATGGGCTATGGCGCCCGACTCATTGGAAGGCCGTCGAAGGAACCCAATGCGTCCTCATAAATGCTCTTGATTACAGCTTCCTGCAATTCCTCGATCATGAGCCGGAGATCTCATCCTCATGAGAGGATCGCCGATCGTTTGCCGGACAGAAAAGAGCACGGGCCGTCGTCAGCGATCCGGCCATCCGCGAGCCGTTACCCAATGTCAGAGGGGAGGTGAAGGCCACCGTCACATTTGGGGAGCATCATGGAGAGCGTTTCAGGGCTCTCTCCGGGTCGCGGGGGATCTCGATCGGTCCAGGATTTTACACACGAATGAATGAGGTGGCCGTGGCATCATTCCCGGCCGCGTCATCGCAAGCCAAGCACAGGGGGAGGTGTGGATGAAACGGTTGATGCTCATTCTGGCCATCGTGTCATTGCTTGTCGCCGTTGCCCACGCTGCGGAAAGAACGGGCACCATAACCGTGACGGTCAAGAAACTGCGCAACAACACCGGCAAGGTGGGCGTCGCGCTGTTCAGTTCAGACGAGGGCTTTCCGAAGGACGCGGCAAAGGCGTTCCGCGTGGGATCCGGGCCGATCAAGAAGAAACGGGCAAAGATCGTTTTCGAGAACGTTCCGTATGGTACCTACGCGATTGCGTGTGTGCACGACGAGAACGAAAATGGGAAGATGGATTACAACATAGTGGGCCTGCCCAAAGAGGGATATGGATTCTCGAACGACGCGATGGGCATGCTCGGACCGCCCAGCTTCAAGGCTGCCAAGATCACCTTGGATTCGCCTTCACTATCTTTGAGCATACGAGCGAACTATTAGACGCGATCATTCCCCACACGCGGCATCACGTTGATCGGACGCGGTTGCGAGAGAGGAGCCATACATCGATGCGATGTGTTGACGATCAGCGAAATGCCGGTAGAGGTTTTGACGTCTTTCGTCCCGGTCACGCTTCGATTCGCATGAGTGCGGCAAGCCCCTGGTAGTGCTCAATGAGCGATACGCCGACCGACAGCGATCTGAAACGACAGCTCGGCCTGTTCTCGGCAACGATCCTTGTTGTTGCGAACATGGTCGGAACCGGAATATTCACCACTCCCGGTTTTGTCATCAGGGAACTTGGAACCCCCTTCACCATGCTGCTCTGCTGGATCGTGGGCGGTGTGTTCGCGCTGTCCGGAGCGCTCTGCTACGGTGAGCTGGGCGCGGCATATCCCGAGGCCGGCGGAGAGTATGTGTACCTCCGTGAAGGGTTTGGAAAGTGGCTGGGATTTCTGTCCGGGTGGACTTCACTCATCGTGGGATTCTCCGCTCCCATAGCCGCGGCCTCAATGGCCTTTGCCGCGTACGCGTTTGACACGATGTCAATAGCTCCGGGACCGCTGGTCTCGTTGACGCTTTTCGGCGTTCCGATCGCGAGCCTGTCCGCGTTGACCGTGGTCGCGACAGGCACAATCGTCATACTTTCGGGTGTGCACTCCTATAGTTTGCTGTTCGGCGCGAGGGTTCAGAACGCGCTTACCGTCTTCAAGATCGCGATTATCCTCGCGTTTGTGATTGCCGGCTTCACCATGGGACGCGGGTCAACATTTCATTTCTCCGGAGGCATTTCCTTTGAGAGCCTGTACGAGGGCAACTTCGCGATCGCGCTGATATTTGTATCGTTTGCCTATAGTGGATGGAATGCCGCGGCCTACCTGGGATCGGAAATCCGGAGACCCGGGATCAACATTCCCCTGGCCCTTTTTATCGGCACGTCTCTCGTTATGGCTCTCTATCTGATTTTGAACATCGTGTACATCTACGCGCTGCCCGCGCGGGAGATGAGCGGAGTCATCGAGGTCGGTGCAAAATCGGCCGCTGCCCTGTTCGGTCCGGGTATCGGCGCCTATTTCAGCGGCGCGATCGCGTTCGCGCTCCTCTCGGTTCTGAGCGCGATGATCATGGCCGGTCCGAGGATCTACTATGCCATGTCAAAGGATCGCGTGTTCTTCCGGCTTTTCGGATCCGTGAGTGAAGCCCGTAAAACGCCCGGCTATTCGATCCTTTTACAGGGCGCGATCGCGGTGGGCATGGTGATCACCGCGTCGTTTGACAAGCTGCTCCTCTATATCGGCTTCACGCTTTCCCTGTTCACCATGTTGGCTGTGGTCAGCCTGATGCGCCTCAGGGTGACACGGCCCCGTGAAGAGGGTGGGTACCGAACCTTTGGATATCCGGTAACACCCCTCGTGTTCATCCTGGGCAATCTGTGGATCATCTATTGGACCGTGAACAGCAGGCCCGTGACCGCGTTCTGGGGTCTGGCAACCATTGGCGCAGGCGCGGTCGTGTACCGGTTTTTTCGCTCAAGCCAGCGACCTGACACGGCAGACGGGACAGGATCCAGCGGGTAGGGTAGGGCCTGTCCCGCGCTTACGCGGCCGACAGAAGGAGGAGGTGGAGATGCGCATCACGTCTTGGAACCCCAGGCGCACGGGGTGGACTCTCTTCAGCGCGGGCTTATTCGCCGGCATTCTTGCCCTGCCGATTCTCGCAGGAGCAGGCGAAAGCGCGGATCGCGTAAAGCCTTCGACCACGGCTGAACGAGCCGCGGTCCTGCGGGCCATTGCCGCGATGGACCCGGATGAGAACATCCGCAACCCGGACACGCTCGCAGTCAAGTTCGTGAGCGAGGCATACTGGGCGAGCAGGCCGTACCGGCGGGACTTCCAAACATTCAGGGCGCTCATCAAGAAGCACAACATTGGCAGCTACTACTTTGTGAACGCGCGGACAAAGCACATTGACGACCTGCTCAGGCAAGCGCTCACGCGGGGAGTGAAGCAGATTGTGGTTCTCGGCGCGGGGTACGACAGCCGGGCGTATCGGTTCACGGACGTTCCCAAAGGGGTGAGGTTCTTCGAGGTGGATCTTCCGGCCACCCAGGAGGAGAAGAAAACCCGGGTGAAGAAGATACTCGGTTCCATACCCGCTCAGGTCGTGTACGTTCCCATCGATTTCAACACGCAGACCCTTGAAGAGGCTCTGAGTAACGCAGGCTATGACCCGAAAAAGAAAACCTTCTTTATCTGGGAAGGCGTGACCATGTACCTCGATCGGCACGGCGTTGAAAGCACCCTCGGTTTCATTTCCCGCAACGCTGCACCGGGCAGCTCGGTGGTATTCGACTATGTGCTCGCGTCCGTTATTGACGGGACCTCCGAGGATGCCGCGTGCAAGCGCGGGGCGAAGAAGGTGGCCGGATGGGGAGAACCGTGGCTCTTCGGCATCAAGCAAGGCACGGCACGCGATTTCCTCGACAAACGAGGGTTGCTGCTCCTCTCGGATCTCGGACCTCACGAACTGGAAACGCTCTACCTCATCGGCACAGACGGCCGCGTTGACGGGCCCATAGCTCAATGCGCTCGAATCATGCACGCGGCCGTGCCCACAGGAAGAATTACGAAAGCACCGGGCACGGAAAGAAAGGAAAAATAGCGAGAACGCGGCATTGAAGAAAATGCCTCGACATTCGGCAATGAAGAC
>JARRRG010000286.1:0-4302 GCA_037380965.1 Deltaproteobacteria bacterium | reverse complement strand
GCCTGGAATGGCTGAATTCCAAGTGAACAAGACAGTCGCCGAAATCAACAGGAAGATCAAAGAAGGCGCCGCGGTTGTGGTCACAGCCGAAGAGATGATCGGGATTACACGGGAGGAGGGACCGGTGGAGGCGGCTCGCAATGTGGACGTGGTTACCACGGGAACCTTCGGCATCATGTGCTCGTCAGGGGCGTTCCTGAATTTTGGGCACACTACCCCGCGGATCAGGGGGAGCAGGGTCTACCTCAACCGCGTCGAGGCGTACGCTGGCATAGCCGCGGTGGACTGCTATGTCGGGGCGACCCAGCCTCGGGAGGATGATCCGCTGAACAAGGTGTTTCCCGGCAGGTTTCGCTACGGAGGAGGGCACGTGATCGAGGATCTCGTGGCCGGGCGTGAGGTCCTGTTGGAAGTGACATCCTACGGCACCGATTGCTACCCAAACCGTTCGCACGAGGCCGCCGTGAAGCTCGAGGACTTGCCTGACGCGGTTCTTCTTAATCCTCGGAACGCGTACCAGAACTATAACTGCGCGGTGAATTTGTCGAAAAAGACCATTTATACATACATGGGGATCTTGAGGCCGGAAGGTTCCAACGCGAATTTCTCCACATCCGGTCAGCTCAGCCCCCTGCTCAACGATCCGTTCTACCGGACGATCGGCATCGGCACTCGGATCTTCCTCTGCGGAGGTGTCGGCTATGTAATCGGAGCCGGCACGCAGCATAGTCCGGGCGTCCGCAGATCCGAGAACGGTGTGGTGATGGGAGGGGCAGGGACCATTTCCGTACGTGGAGACATGAAGGGCATGTCCTCCAAATTCCTCAGGGGCGCGTCCCTGACGGGATACGGGTGTTCAATGAACGTCGGGATCGGTATACCAATCCCCGTGCTCAACGAGCAAATGGCAAGGTTCACCGCGGTGTCCGACGATGAGATTCAGGTTCCGGTGGTGGATTACGGTTTGGACTATCCCGCGACTGGCGGAACTCCGATGGGGTATGTCACGTACGGCGAGCTCAAGACTGGCGAGATCGAGTTCAACGGCCGACGGGTGACCACCGCGCCGCTTTCAAGCTATTCCGCGGCTCTGGAAATTTCCGAGATTCTGAAAGACTGGATCAGATCCGGACAATTCCTGCTCGGCGAAGCCCAAGAGACCCTTCCGTCAGTTCCCTTTGAGGGTTTCAGCAACTGAACGCGCGCTTCGGCCCCGGGCACGACGCGTGATCGAACCCGGCCCATACAGGGAGGCGGGTGTTAACGTACGCGGAACGGCCCGCGGCCGTACACGAATCGGGATGACCGGTTTATCCATACATGAACCTCGCACCTATCGAGACTTTGGACCGACCGACCGGTTTCAGGCATTCCGCGTCGTGGTTGAGACGTCGGACCTCTATGTCCGTGCGCACAGAGTGCTGCAAACGGAAACCGAGAGGCTGATCCGAACATGCAGGGCGCAGATCGAGGATGCAATAGATCGCAGACCGGTCTTCCTGAAAAGCCTCGTCCCTGTTGAAGAAGATCCGGCTGATGCGCCGATTGTTCACCGAATGATCCGAGCAGGAAAGAAAGCGGGCACCGGCCCCATGGCAGCCGTAGCCGGTGCGGTTGCTGAGTTTGTGGGCCAGGGCCTCCTGGCACGATCACCCGAATTGATCATTGAGAATGGCGGAGACATATTCCTCAAGGTGGCTCACCCCATCGTGGTCGGCATCCTTGCAGGAACGTCACCGTTCAGCGGTAGACTGGGGATCAGGGTCGAACCAACAGGGCTTCCTCTCGGGGTATGCACTTCTTCGGGAACGGTAGGCCCGTCCCTGAGCTCGGGGACAGCCGAGGCCGCCACCATCATCTCCCGGGACGTCATCCTCGCTGATGCAGTGGCCACGGCCACGGGAAATCGTATCTCGCACCCCCGGGACCTGAAAGGTGCTGTGGAGTGGGCCATGCAGGTCGAAGGTGTCGATGGAGCCGTCGCGGTGACCGGTGAGGTAATAGCGGCCCTCGGAAATCTGGAATTGGTTTCCCTGGTGGAACACGAGAAAGAGGTGAAACGATGAAGTCGGAGAACGTGCTTCTCATATTCAAGTCCAACATCATGTACAAGCCGGTCATTTATCGACTTGCCCGAGATTTCGATCTCGTCTTCAATATTCTCGAAGCGAAAATACTCCCACGCCGCGAAGGACGCATTTTGCTCGAGCTTCGGGGTGAAGACGACCGGATAAAGCAGGGCCTGAAATTTCTCGAAGAGCATCGGGTGGTCGTCGAGCATCTGGCCGACAAAATCTGGCGGGAAGAAGAGCTCTGCGTCCATTGCGGCGCGTGTACCGGTGTTTGCCCAACCGATGCCCTGAGACTGGAGCCGCCCAGAATGAACGTGGTATTTGACGTCCAGAAATGTGTTGCGTGCGGGATGTGCGGGCTGGCATGTCCCTTCGGAGCCATGAAGGACATCACCCTGTTCGATCCATTTGCCGAGGGCCGCACTGACCAATGAGAGGGAGCCGAGCTCTTCCGTTCCTTGCAGACCGTGTTCCTTTATGGGCGGAAAGCCGTTTCGTCGTTCAAGCCTCATTTCTGAAATTTCCCTGCGGCGGGCTTGCCTTCACCGAACCGCCCGGAAGGCCTCGGAGCTCGTGATCGACGTTTCCCGGGCCAGGGACTGTCCGTGCCTTGCCTCGCTCGAATCATGCAGGGAGTGACGGTTTCCGCGGTCGGCGCGACCTGCCCCATGTTCATTCCAATCGTCGTCCGATGGGATTCATGATCCAGTGATCATTCGCGGGAGCGCGCTGTCTTATTTTGTACTACGGCCCTGAGGAGAGTTTCATGAGAGCGCTTCTCGTTTCCGTGAACAGAGAAGAAATTAATATGCCCGCATGGCCCCTCGGTTTGGCGTCCGTTGCCGCGTCGACTGAAAACGCGGGACATCGGGTTTCCGTGCTCGACCTGATGATGGCGGATGATCCTCATGATGCTCTCAAAGAAGCGATAGAGTCGGCCCGTCCGGAAATCATCGGGCTGTCCGTGAGAAACATCGACGACCAGAACATGCAGCATCCTGTCTTCTATCTCGATAAGGTCAAGAAGATGGTCCAAACGTGCAGGTCCCGGTCAGATGCTCCGATTGTCTTGGGCGGAGCCGGGTACAGCCTGTTCCCCACGAGCTGCCTCGAGTACCTCTGCGCTGATATGGGCATACAGGGTGAAGGCGAATCGGTCTTTCCCGCCCTCCTCGAGAGAATGGCAGGTGAAGAGAGCCTGGCCGGTTTGCCCGGACTCTTTCTCGCGGGGGAAGGGCTCCAGGGAGAGAGAGGCTTCGTGGAGGACCTGGATCAGCTTCCTCTCCCGCGACCGGAATTGCTCTTCCCATCCAATCACGATGCGTCGTACTTCTGGCTGCCGGTACAGACCCGAAGAGGTTGTCCGCTCAACTGCAGCTACTGCTCTACTTCGACGATAGAGGGAAATCGTTTTCGCAAACGATCTCCAGAGCGCGTCGCCCAATGGATCTCTCAATGGGAGGAAGCCGGGGTACGCCGTTTCTTCTTTGTAGATAACACCTTCAACCGGCCCGTCTCGTATGCCAAAGCGCTCTGCACGGAACTCGCAAACCTTTCTCCACGTCTCGAATGGCGGTGCATACTGTATCCCGACAAGATAGACCGGGAGTTGGGTGAAATCATGGCAAGATCCGGCTGCACGGAGGTCTCGCTCGGCTTCGAGAGCGGATCCGAGCAGATCCTGCATGTGCTGAACAAACGATTCAAGCCCGAGGATGTGAAGCGAGCTTCAAAGATTCTTGCGGACCATGGAATACGACAGACGGGATTTCTACTGCTCGGAGGACCGGGCGAGACCAGAGAAACAGTTGAGGAAAGTCTCTCCTTTGCCGATTCTTTGAAGCTTGACGCGGTAAAGATCACCCGAGGAATTCGAATCTATCCCTATACGGAGCTCGCGCGCATCGCGGTCGATCAGGGCATCGTCTCCCCCGATGACGATCTCCTCCTCCCTCGATTCTACTGCGTTCCCGGGCTGGAAGCATGGCTTGAAGCGACCGTGGAAGACTGGACGAAAGACCGACCGAATTGGCTTGTTTAAACGGTTTGACAGTCTTTTCTCTCAGGAATTCTCGGCGATCATGCGCCAACGTTTGGGGTACATTGGATCAGCGCTCGTCGGTATCATGAAGCCCTCGCGCAATGCAACGCACCATGATGTGTATCCAACAAGACGAGAGGGCAGAGTGAGGAGCCGTGCCGATCTGAAAAGGAAAACGATAAAACTGCT
>JARRRG010000285.1:0-5419 GCA_037380965.1 Deltaproteobacteria bacterium | reverse complement strand
CTGCGTGCACGCTCCTGATCAAGCGAACGCGCGGCACTGCTTCTCCAGTCTGGGAATGGTTGACAATTGGCCCCTGCACGCTGCCGTTCGGAGATGTGGCACGCATCTCGGAAAACTTCGGAGTGTGACCCGCAGCCCGGGAAGCGCAAAACTCACGCGGACCCGCGCGGTCACGGAACCTCCAGAGTGAATGGCGATTGACAAGAGCGCAAGAAAATTCGAAAATATAAAAACAGCATTACTAAATTTTTAGTGTTCCGGTACAAGCGGATCTTTGAACGTGCGTTGATGGGGAACAGGCCGAGTGGAGGGCAACCAAAAGCATATCCGGAAGGCCATCCTCCTCGGAGATGACCTCACCCGTGCCGAGGACCTCAGAAAGGCTCTAGGCAGCGAGTTTCATGTGCGTGTCGTGCCTAACTGGGCCGAGATCCTGGGACAATGCGACGTCGACCCCCCGGACTTGATCATCGCGGAGACATCGGACAGGCGGGCAACAGGAATTTGCAGCTCCCTGAGACATGACCGGTACTTGCGGAGCGTGCCGATTGTGTTGATCAGTGATGACGAAGCCGTTCAGATCGAGGGCCTGGAAGCGGGAGCGGTCGACTGCCTGGACAGGCGCATCGGTTCCGATCTTCTGAAGAGGAAATTGCACAGGATCATCGGGCTCCGTGCGGCGGAAGAGCGCCTGCGCCAGTCTGAGCAAAAGGCCACTGAGAAGGTTCAGGAGCTCGAGTCGATTATCGAGATGGTGACCCATGACCTGAAGTCTCCGGTTGTGGCCATCGGCGGCCTAGTGCGGTTGCTCCAAAAGAGATTTCGAACGAAGCTCTCCGAGGTCGGACTCGAAGAAGTGCTCGATCACCTTTCCACCGCGTGTGACTCGATTGGGGCATTCCTGAAGGATCTGTCGGAATGTCTCGTGGCCGAAAAAGCGGAACTTGAATGGAGCCCGCTCAGGCTGGACCGGACCGTTGTTGATGTGGTTCGGCAATATCGACAATTGATCGACGAGCGTCGAATCCGATTACAGCTCAACTTCGGCACATCAAGGCCGTCGGTAATGGGCGACCGGCACAAGATCATGCAGGTGGTGGACAACCTCCTGGTCAACGCGATCCGCCACATGGGAAACACACCGGAGCCGATAATCTGCATTGAATTGCGGGAAAGCGAGAACTACGTGATCGCCGAGATCTCGGATAATGGGGTCGGCATCCCGGCGGAATACCGGGACAAAATATTCAAGCGCTTTTTTCGGGTTCCCCGAAGCGGAAGCATCCCCGGCTCCGGACTCGGCCTGTCGATTGCCAAGACAATTGTTGAAAGTCACGGCGGACTGATATGGCTCGATTCGGGAGCCCGACAAGGGGCCACGTTCGTCTTCACCCTTCCCAAGTCGCTGCCCGCGAAAGCACATCACGCGTACGGAGAGATGAATCCCTGACGCGGGGAGAGGCGTGAAGCCATGCCAAGAGATGATATTGAAGAGCTGACGATTCTCAAGAGTGGCCGAACGACCTATCCGGCCACCCCCGAGGAAGCCGCGCTCGAGACCTTTCCCAACAGGTACCGCTCGCGAGACTACGAGATCGAGTTTGACTGCCCCGAATTCACCACTCTGTGCCCGGTGACCGGTCAACCGGATTTCGCCAAGATCGTAATCACTTACATTCCTGACAAGCGCTGCATCGAGTCGAAATCTCTCAAATTGTATCTTGGCTCCTTTAGAAACACCGGCATGTTTCACGAGGAGATTACCAACCGAATACTCGATGATCTCGTCAGCGCGTGCGAACCTCGATGGGCGCGGGTGCGTGGCTCCATGAACGCCCGCGGAGGAATCTCCATCGAGGTGACCGCAGAATACACCAGCCCAAGGCACGAGCGGATACGCCACCCTCATGTTCGGGAAAGCGGGTGACCGCTTTTGCGGCTTCTGGAAGCGGACAACCTGGTGTTCAACTCCGGTCCCCGGGGACTGGCGAGGCAGGTTTCTTTTGCGCTGGAGCAGGGCGCAGTGGTTTGGCTCAAGGGACCTTCCGGCGAAGGCAAGACTTCGCTTCTCCGAACCTTGGCTCGCCTGGCTCGCCCACTGGGCGGAGAAATTCGTCTCGACGGCGCGCGGTCGTCAGCAGTTCCGGCGGTGACCTGGCGGTCTCGTGTGGCCTATGTCCATCAGAAGGCGGTGTTATTCCGAGGAACCGTCCGGACCAATCTCGAAAAGGCGTTCACCTTCCATATCCGAAAGTCCCATAACATCGATATGCAACGAGCGGAAGGCTACCTTTCACGCCTCATGCTCCCCGATGACATTTTGGACCGGGACGCTCTCACCCTTTCAGTGGGTGAAGCTTCGAGGGTCGCGCTTGCGCGAACACTGATGGTTGATCCGATGATCCTTTTATTGGACGAACCTTCCGCGGCCCTCGATCCGGTTGCGCGCCGCGCGCTGGGATCACTCCTGGCGCAATGGGTCCGCGAGCTGCGGCGGGGAATCGTCCTGGCCGGGCACGACGAAGCATTGAGGAGACAAGTGCCGGGACAGGAGATCCATTTGCCTGATTTGGCACGCGTAACGCTCTCCTCGGCCGAGAGCAAGCAAAGAGATTTCCGGGGGTGACCTATGAACTATCAGGTGGTGCCGATTTCGAACCTGCACCTGCTGTTGACCGCAATCCTCATGATCATTGCCGGAGGTGTGTCAGCCGTCTTTCGGCTCGGTCTCGTCAAGTCTCTGACATGGGGGACCATACGCTGTGTCGTGCAACTGACCGTGATCGGCTATGTGCTCGGCTGGCTGTTCAAGGTGGATAGACCGGAGCTGGCAATGCTCGCAGTGGGGATCATGTGCGCGGTGGCTGCACAGATCGCGACTCGCCGGACGCCGAATGTCTCGCGGTTCCCCAGGATCATCGCGTTTATCTCGATGGCGGCAAGCACCTATCTGATCATGATCATTGTCTGCGCGGTCATCATTCGCGCGAAACCATGGTACACCGCCCGGATCGTCATCCCGATATCGGGAATGATTCTCGGCAACGCGGTGAACGGCATTGCGCTGTCGATCGACAGGCTGTACGGAGAGGTGCGCTCGAAAAGAGAAGAGGTCGAAGCCTTGCTGTCCCTCGGAGCCACTCGCTGGGAAGCCGTTCAGGACTGCGTACGAGAAGCTCTCCGATCCGGCATGACTCCGACGATTAATTCCCTGATGGTCGTGGGCCTGGTGAGTATTCCGGGCATGATGACGGGCCAGATTCTCGGCGGAGTCAACCCGCTGGAAGCCGTCCGCTATCAGATTGTCGTCATGTTGATGATCGCGGCTGCCGTGGCAACAGGAAGCATGCTCCTCGTCGCGCTCTCCTTTCGGCGACTCTTCACTCGTGACGATGCCTTGAAACCGGAACTGCTCCGAAGTGCCGGCACGTGATCGCGGACAGGACAGGGCGCCGCGATGAACTGACCGGCACGAGGATTTTCAAATCGCGTCTTCGGGCGTGGCGCCCGGGCAATCGATGAAGTACCCTGGGACTCTGTTGCAAGAAATCATTACCGGGCATGGCGAATCACGACCGGTTTCTCCATAACTCCCCCAAGAAAAGCTCCCCCCACGATCCGCAAATCAGTGCCGAGTGAAGATTGAACGAGTCGACCGTCACTTCTCGAGAAGACTCAGGCCGTGTCCCGGGCAAAAAAATCCCCCGTGCTCAAGAGAAGAGCAGGGGGCATGACTACGAAAACGTGTGTCATTGCATCATCAGCGAGCGCCTCCTGAAAACGAAGGCGCCCGCCGGCGATCTCGAGATCCCTGGAGAGGACCGCTAAAAGTATAGAGCGAACTTGCCGCCGACTATCCACAGCTGTCTGTACACGGCAATGTCAATCGAGTCGCTCAGCGTAGGGTTTCCGATCGAGTTCACGTCCACGTCTGTTGAAGCCCGAGCACGGACATATGACCATTTCCCGAAAACCCCAAGGTCGACGCCCATAAGGTTCACGCCGGACTCGGCAAAGATCTCCATGAAGTATCCATTTGACACGTTGCCTGAGCTCTCGATCCTGGTGGCCGCGCCGGCATTTGCGCGCCCAACTGACTGACCGTACCTGATATCTCCGGGCAAGTATGGGAACCCCACTCTCCGGAAAATTTTCGGCCTCAGGATCAGAGAACCCGACCTCGAAGGAGTCGAAACGGAAACCGCCCACGAATGCCACAGGTCCCTCGACCGTGAACGCGGCTTCCAGTCCCAGCGTGTACCACTGGACAGATGTCCGCCACGTCCGGAAAGACGGGAACCGATTGGGAATATCATAATCCTCGTCGCTTCGCTCGTTCGACGGCACAAGCCACGTTCCATACGCGACGACGTTCATCTGGTCACCGAATGGAATCTTGCCTGCAAGCCCGAGCCAGAGCCCCTGCAGTGGAAAAGAGTGCCTGAAATTGTTGATGAGATTCTGGCCAAAGGCATTGTCAACGGTGAAGCTGATTCTTGTTCCCCCCGGATCCCCGGCGTACCCAACGCCAAAGGCCACTCCGCCACCGGGAGCCGCCTCCTGTCCGCACCCTCCTCCCCCTGTTCGGCCGAACATGCCACCCAGCAGCGGCAGGCTTCTCATCGGGAGCAATCCCTGAGCGGAGACGATCGCGGGAGCCAAGAAAACGGTGATAAGAGCTAGAATAAGGAAGGTTCTTTTCATGTTCCATACCCCTTTACAAAAAGAAGAACGCAACGGTTTCACGTGTCTACAGGCGAGACACGGTACAAGCACAAGCACCGAAAATCATAAATTTTACGATAACTACCTTATAGCCAAAGCCTTTCTTGTTGTCAAGGCATTTTCGATGCCCGTTGTCAAGGATTTTGTTGATGATTTCGAAATCCGCAAGCGTAGATCCCTCGTTTTCGTCTCTCATGAAGTGACAGGATCGACGTTTCGTTCTGCAGTTTTCATGCGCACTGCCGCACATCCGTGATCCCAAGCACACCCCTGGTGTGCGTTGCGACCCGCTGCAGTAGTACCGAACCTGGGGGCTCAGCGCAGCAGCGAACAGGTGAGGCGATCGAAACGTTCGTAGAGTTTCAGCGCGGCCGATTTTCAACGAGAAATCCAGCGCGGCCCTCGTGGGAGTCAGATCACCCCTCCGTTGGAATGGAGATGGAAATGGCGCTCAACGTCATCCGCGCGTTCAGTAATCCATGAGTGGTGACAGTTCGGTACGCAGCGCATCCAAATCGGGTTCCGCGGTACTCAGAGATCCGCTCAGGCATGGCCGCGGGTTGTCTTCACAATAAAGATCGAAGCGATGACTCGTTCCCATATCAGCGTAATTCATGGTTACGTTGCTGCCGTAATAGACCGGCCCCTTCAGAGCCACATCGAGACGCACCGGCTCGTCCCTGTCGAATGCAGG
>JARRRG010000284.1:0-6165 GCA_037380965.1 Deltaproteobacteria bacterium | reverse complement strand
GATGCCGTGCTTCCCCACTTCAATCTCTTCGGGATCGCTGATCTGTTGCAGAGGAGTCAGCACGGAGATCTCCAGATCCAGGTAGGGCAGCTCGTCTTGCGTAACCGGTCGGAATCGTGGGTCCCTGAAGGCCGCGGCTTCAGCCATCTCCTCGACGGTAGTCGCCAATGGCTCGGAGGCTTCCAGCGATCCGATGCAGCCTCTCAGCATGCCCTGCTTGTAAACGCAAACAAAGGCCCCCCTTTTCTCCCCGAGCTTCCCTTCGGAAACGTCAAATGAGGGTAATTGCTCGCCGCGGGCCTTTTTCTCGATGACCGTTCGGGCGATCCGATGAAGGCTATTCTTTTCTTCATCGGTCAAGCCCAGGTCTACCCCAACATCTTTCTTGCCTGACGACATCGTAATACTCCGTTTTGGACGGGCATGGCGGCTGGTCCCTTCAAGACCGCGGGCACGAGCAGTTGCAACGGCCCCGCCTCCCCTTGTCTCCGGCGGGTGTGAAGCCTGACGCTATGAGCGGAGGACCATGGGCATTATTGCCGATCCCCGCGTCCGATGCAGGATTGAGCGCATCATCGACGGGTCTCGCGCCGTGTCGGCACCGGTGAGCCGTACGAGTCGGTCGCGACGTTTCCACTCACGCGTGATCAAGGAAACAAGGGCAGCGCCTCAAGCCCGGACGTTTCGTCGAGCCCGGTTACCAGGTTCATGTTCTGGACCGCAGCACCGGACGCGCCTTTGACCAAATTGTCCAGATACATGAAGGGTGTCAGGAAACTCACCTTCCGGAAGAACATGTACGAATGGCTCTTCCCGGTAATAGCGTTCATATTCATCGCGCAGCGCTTTGGCGGATATCTCTGCTTTGAGCTTGACGTACATTGTGCTCACCATTCCGCGGCTCACCGGAATGAGGTGCGGGGTGAATCTCACCAGCACCGGGGCACCGCTCAGCAGGGAGAGCTCCTGTTCCATTTCGGGGATATGCCGGTGCCCCAGGACCCCGTAGGGCTTGAAGCCTTCGCCTGCCTCGCAGAAGCTCGTGGTGAGTTTTGCCCCTCGTCCGGCGCCGGATACGCCTGACTTTGAGTCCACCACCACGGTGCGCGCGTCAACCTCGTGTCGACCGATCAGCGGCGCCAATCCCAGGATGACGCTCGTGGGATAGCAGCCGGGATTTGCCACCAGATGTGTGCTCCTAATCTGTTCCCGATGGATCTCCGGTAAACCGTACACGGCGTGTTCAAGCACGTCCGGGTCTTTGTGCGGCCCGTACCACCTTTCGTACACTTCAGGGTCACGGAGCCTGCTGTCCGCGGAGAGGTCCACCACTTTCACTCCCGATTCCAGCAGCGGCCGGATCGACGCGGCCGATTCGCTGTGGGGCAGAGCAAGAAAAGCCACATCGCCGCTCAGGTTACTCATGAGATCATCCAGGGTCGACAGCGGGAAGTCGCGATCTCCATGGATGAAGGGAAAGGCTCGACTTGCCCTCTCCCCCGCCCATTGTCTCGAGCTCGCGCCCGCGATAACTACATCCGGATGAGATGAAAGAATACGAATAAGCTCGACGCCGGTATAACCGGTCGCGCCAAAAATCAGGGCTCTGATCATGTTTCATTTCCTGTCGGTTCGAGAATGGCGCACCCGTTCATTATCTCTATAGTAACATCTTGCTCTCCGGTCTCAAAGTCCGGCACTTTCAGAGGCGGTGCCCGGCAAGCCGAAGCAGGCTCCCACGAATGTGCTTGTCGCGAGAGAACCTCTCATTTTTCGGAGTCTTCCAGCCGTCCGTGTACGATACCAGGCCCGGGAGCTCGAGATAACTCAATTAACGTGAACCGATCGGTCTCCGCTCGTACCACTGCGGGCAGCGTCAGGATTCCCGGCGATAATTCGGTGCTTCCTTGGTGATCACCACGTCATGAACATGGGATTCCTTGAGGCCGGCGGGGGTAACGCGAACGAATCGAGCCCGCTTCTGAAGCTCCTCGATATTTGAGGCTCCCAGGTAGCCCATGCCGGCCTTAAGCCCGCCGACGAGCTGGTTAATCGAATCCGCTACCGGTCCCTTTGCCGGCACCATGCCGACGATGCCTTCGGGGACCAGTTTATCTTCAGTCGCGATGTCCAGCTGGCCGTACCGATCCCGCGAACCCTCTCTCATGGCTTCGAGAGAGCCCATGCCTCGATATGCTTTGTATGAGCGGCCCTGGTACAACACCATCTCCCCGGGGCTTTCATCGGTTCCCGCGAGAAGGCCGCCGATCATGACCGTATCGGCCCCCGCGGCAAGAGCCTTGGTGATGTCGCCTGAGTACTTGACGCCCCCATCCGCGATGAGCGGGATGCCAAGCTTTCTCGCCTTGTCCCGACAGGCCAGTATCGCGCTGAGCTGAGGCACCCCGACTCCGGCCACAATTCTGGTAGTGCAGATCGAGCCGGGTCCCACCCCGATCTTTACTCCGTCTGCTCCGGCTTTGACCATGTCTTCCACCGCGTCGGGGTCAGCCACATTTCCGCCGACAACCTCGATACCGCCGAAATTCTTCTTTACGTCTCGGATGGTCTCAAGCACGTTTCGGGAGTGACCGTGGGACGTATCAACAACGATAACGTCCACTCCTCGTTGGACAAGGGCGTGAACACGCTCTTCACGCTCGGGACCGACTCCCACCGCGGCGCCGACTCGCAGTCGGCCAAGGCCGTCTTTCGCTGAATCGGGGAAGGTAATTGCTTTTTGGATGTCCTTAATGGTTATCAGGCCCTTGAGACGATTCTCCTTGTCCACCACGAGAAGCTTCTCAATCCGGTGTCGGTGCAGCAGGGACTTGGACTCCTCGACTCCGATGCGGTCGTCGACGGTGATGAGATTTTCGCGGGTCATCACCTCCTCGACCTTCAAGTCCATATCTTCCACGAAGCGAAGATCCCGGTTGGTCAGTATTCCGACGAGAAACCCGTCCACGGTGACAGGCACGCCGGAGATACGGTACTTCTTCATGATTTGCAGAGCGTCGGAAATTTTGCGGTCCGGACCTATGGTGATGGGATCCACGATCATGCCCGATTCCGATCGCTTTACTCGATCAACTTCTCTGGCCTGCTCCTTGATTGAGAGATTGCGGTGGATGATCCCGATTCCCCCTTCACGAGCAAGGCTGATTGCCAGCTTCGATTCAGTGACCGTATCCATGGCCGCGCTGACAACAGGAATGCTCAGGGCGATTTGCCGGGTCAATCGTGTGCCCACTTTCACTTCGGTAGGCAAGATTTCAGAATAACGGGGCGTAAGGCTCACGTCGTCAAATGTCAGAGATTCCTTGATATCCATGCAATCAACTCCGTTGTGAAATGCAGCCGGCTGAATGCTCCGGACGTAAAGCGTTTGAGGCCGCTACCTCACCAAAGGCACGTTCTGAATCAGCCGAGACGCGTCGGCGGCTCTGGTCACAAGTCCGGTGACCGACCCGAGAAGGAGGTTCAGGTAACCTCCCCATTTTTTCTTTGGATAAACAAGTTCGGGCTCTCCCTCGATGCCGCCCAGTTTGCCCGCGATCTTCACGGCATCGTAAAAATTGCCCAGTGTATCGACAAGACCGAGCTTGTGGGCCCTCTCCCCCGAAAAGAAACTCCCGTCCGCTATGGTTCGAAGCTTCTCCAATTCGATCTTGCCCTTTCGGCCCGTCGCTACATCGTGGATGAATTGTTCGTGGATCTCCTTGGCAAAAGACTCGAGCAGCTTCCGCTCATCTTCGGTCAACGGTCGGACTGCTGAACCAATATCCTTGTATTTGCCAGCCTTTATCACGTTCACATCCACTCCGAGCTTCTCGATTATCTTGTGGACTTCCGCCAGAATCATAATGACACCGATGCTGCCCGTAATAGTTCCCCGCGAACATACAATCCTGTCCGTATTGCTCGCGATGTAGTATGCCGCGGAAGCTCCCACGGTTTCCATGGAGGCGACCACAGGCTTCTTCTTCCGCACCTTTCCGATCTGTCGGTAAATTTCCTGGGCCGGCGCAACAGCCCCGCCCGGCGAGTTGATCCTCAGGAGAATCGCCTTTACGGACGATCTTTTCCCGAACTTTTCGAGTTGTTTCAAAATGGTATCTGACGAGGAAATCGTGCCTTCTATCTCGATCACCCCGACCTTGTTGCCGAACCCGAAGAAGTCGGCCAATCCTGAGCCTGCCTCACCACCGTCAGAGAGCTCTGAAAAAATAAAGACCAAAACCCCGAATCCGACCACAAGGAAAAAAAGAAATAAGAGGGCGACGCCTGTCCTGGATTTCTTCATGAGACCTCCGGAAAGACAATTTACTATTAATATCAATGTATTGACAGACCACGTCTCTGAAGGTGTCAAACCTTAACAGAATTCCTGCCGGCCCGCAAGAGCGCAACTCCAGCGCGAGCCGCGCTCTTCCTCATCCTCGTGTCCGCGTGTCGACCCTGCGCGCGCCATAGCGAGAAGACGCGGCCGCGCGGCAAATCACCCCTGGAAGCGTCACGAAAAAAGGAGCATACACCCAGCCGAATCTGATGATCGACAATCTTGGCTCTCGAGATGGATTCGGCCCTGACATCAAACCGGGAAGGACAGTGTATCAATTCATTGCACGGGAACCGGGGCAGGCCCGTTCCACCGGTCACCACAGCTTTATAATCTTTTTCCCTTCCCTCATATCGGCTCTGATTTTCTCCATGTGTCGGAGCGAGGCAATTTCTCGCTGAACTTGCGAAGGCGAGATATGGAGACGCTCACCAATGACCTGAGCCTCCTCTCCGCCGGTTTCCTCGAGGAGCGCGAGAATCTTTGACTGGATAGGACTTATTTGGAGGTTTCCCCCGCCCGTCTCTGCCAATTTCTTCGCACTGTGCACGGCCCAGGGATCGCAGGACCGGGGAGGGGAGAGGGCATCCATGTAGCAATCTTCGCACAAGAACTGTCCATTCAGTTCTCTCTCCTCCCCATCTTCAATAGTGCCTTCACATCTATCACATTTCATTGACGAACCTCCGTGTGAATTGAGAGGCGCCTGCCGCCCCGGGAAGGACAGGCGCGGTCCCCTTCTTGTCGAGTACCACCTGTCAACCATGGGGACATGACGATCATCCATTTCACGGACGGCATCGAGACGGTCGTTGCCGACCTCTCATCCTCCGGTAATCAGATCCCATGCATACCTGTCATGCCGCGATCAAACGGGAAGGCCGCTGATATCGACGCTCCGGGCAAGACGGTTACATACCTGTTCCAGGGACGACGATACGTAGAGATTTATGGTGGGTACAGGGGTGTGGAGTGCAGCGAGGAAAGTGTCGTTCCGGCAACGAATCAAAGCCAGTCGGGCTTTTTTCGGTATATTGACCTCATCTTCTTCAAAATTGGCCAAGAAGGCCCGATTCTCGAGGTAAGCGGCCCATCCATGCTTGGAAATGAACTCGATGGCTTGATCACGCTTGCTCTTCTCCCCTTCATCCCCGCGAAGCTGTGGCGCCAGCATGACAACCATCCCCCGGAAGAGCATCTCTTCAACCACAAAGGCATATTTCTTCCCGTGCAGATTTACTTTGAACTTGGCCCCAGGCATTCTCTCCTTGTTGGTGGAAAAGAGCTCCAGGGCCCAGGAATGATTTTTCTCGGGCTCGGGTATGACATAGGTCTCGATGTTGGAAAGACGTGAAATCGGGGTCTTCGGAAGTTCGCCCGCTCCAGCCGTCGATTCCTCATCCTTGGTGTCGCCGGCGGTTCCACCGGCCTTCCAGGCCCTGAATTCTTCTCTGCTTAAATGCCCGCCGCGGATCAATTGTTTCAGGAGTTGTTCGAACTCACCCAAACTAATATCGTACTTGGCAAGAAACCCCTTTGTGCGCATGCCTAAGCGCATATCGTTCAGAACGTCCTCGACCTGGATCTTCTTGGCGGACGTTCCAGCGGGCTCAGGCTCGGAGGCCCTTGATTCTGTAATGGGGTCCTTGGGTGAATTCATAGACTACACACCCCATCGGGAGGGTCGAGCGTCGGTATGCTCCCTTCGTTCATCCGGTAGTCGGCCTTGATGCTTTGTCCAGGGATCACCGACGACTGTCACGTGTGCGCATGCTCTTCGAGCGAGACAGACCTGCTCCGTGCTCCCTGAATGTGATGTATCT
>JARRRG010000283.1:0-5741 GCA_037380965.1 Deltaproteobacteria bacterium | reverse complement strand
GCTCTTTGCCACGAGGGTCCGGCGAGTGAGCCGGTGCAAGCCGACGCGGTTCGCTGCTCCCCCGCGCCATGCTCTAAGCGACGCGACTCGCCTCGATGTATTCCTCTCTCCTGTTTTCGCGATGATCAACCATGTAGAGCAATTTGGCCTTTTCCCTCAATTCTCCCTCCAACTGAGGGATCTGCGCCCTGTCAATCTGATACGCCCGAACGTACACGTGGCGCTGCCCTGCCGGGGCTCTTTCGTATGACGTCATGATACTCACGAGTCGGCCGCCGTAAGCTCTGATCACATCAGTGACCTCCCTGATCGATCCCGGTCGATCCTCCACCTGAAAGGCGAACTGCAGCCCTCTCTTCTCGAGGCCGGTCAAAGAGATCAGCGCCTTGAAGATTTCGCGGTGAGAGATAGTCCCCACCACGCGACCCTGATCGTCGAGCACAGGCGCGCCTGATATATTGTTCTTGAGCAGCACGGAAGCGGTCTCCTCCAGCGTATAGTCAGGGGAGACGGTTATAGGGTTTTTCGTCATGATGTCGCGCGCCTTGACTTTGGCCAGGAGGAACAACAGCTCGTGAATTTCCAATGTCGTTGCATCCGAGGCTGAGGCCCGCTTCAGGTCCCGATCGGTAATGACCCCTACCAGTCGCCCCTCCTTCAAGACGGGTAGCAGCGGCACGAAGTACTCCTTCATGCGAGTCAGGGCTTCGTGCATGGAATCATCCGCGTCAACGGTGATTACGGCTTTCCTCATCCAATATTTGACGAGCATGTTTCCCCTCCTTGCCGGGCTGTCCGCAGTGTGATGTCAAGGTCTCACCGATTTTTCCAACTCGGTTCGGGAGTTGAGATCATGGACGACCTTACTTCAGACTCATTTCAAGCTCTGTGGTGCCGAGCTCAGGGTGCGTCTTCGGCGCGAATCCAAATTTTCCGGCGAGCCTCAGGGCTTTTTTGTTTTCCGCATCGAAAAGACCCCAGACCGTTCGCATGCCCAGCTCCTTTGCAATGCGGAGGCATTCCTTGAGCAACAGAGACCCGATACCTCTGCCCTGCCACTGATCGCCCACGACCACGGCTGCCTCCCCTCGCGTGGATCCCGAACTCCTCATGATCCGGCAGACCCCAAGGATTCTCTCCTCGGCATCGGATTGCTCAACTGCAATCATGGCTACCTCGCGGTCGTAATCGATTTGTGTGAAATGCTCCACCCATTCTGATGGCAGCGTCTTCAGATGTGACAGAAATCTAAAAAAGATGGTCTCCGGTGACAGGGTATTGAAGAATTTCACCAGAAGCGCTCCGTCTTCGGGTTTGATGGGTCGGAGGAAAATCGCCATGCCGTCCTTGGTGAGCATGGTCTTTTCATACTGTCGGGGATACGAAGCTTCAGACGGCCACCGTGAAAAGGGAATGGCGAAAATTCCTCCTATGTTAAATGTCCTGACGTGGAGGTATCGGAAACCTTCCGGGGCCTTCTCGTAACTGGACACGATACTCACGAGTCGCGCTCCGAAGCTGCGTATCACGTCAGTCACTTCCTTGATGCTGCCGGGCCTGTCTTCCACCATGAAACCCATCTGGAGCCCTCTCCCGGGCATGCCGATAACGGACGTGAGCGCCCTGAATATGTCGTTCTTCGTTATGATACCCGCCAAATCTCCTTGCTTATCCAGCACCGGGCACCCGGATATGTTGTTGCTCCTCAATACGTCAGCTGCCTCCTCGATGGTGAGATCGGGCCGGACCGTGATCGGATTGCGCGTCATGATGCTCTCCATCTTGACCCGGGTCAAATGATAGAGAATCTGGCTGATCTCAAAGACCGCCACGGAAGACGGCGCGGCTTGCTTGAGATCTCGATCTGTCACGATTCCGACCAACTTCCCGTTTTCCAGGACCGGCAGCATGCCGATTTTATGTTCCGTCATGAGATCGACGGCCCGATGCATGTTCTCTTGCACATCCACAGTGATCACCGGTGAGCTCATCCAGTCGTTCACAAGCATTTCTCGTACTCCTTGTCCCACGTGGCACACGCCGGTGTTATCTCACGGTTCCGCATCATCTCTGCCGGAAACCGAACCGAGTCAGATCCACGGCCCTGACAATCGCGGCAGGATCGGGCCGGCTTCCTGCTCGGGGAGGGTTTCACATCGGTTCATCCCGTTCTCCATGGTGTGGCATGGAGTTAACTTGCGCTGGTATCTCCCAGCTCAAGGAGGGTGGCGCTCATCCTTTCGAGGTATTCGGTTGTCCACTTGATCGAATCGAGCATGTCTCGATACACAGAGGAGGCCTCAGGGGCACAGAAGCCTGCTTCGAGGCGCGCCCAGTGCGCCAGCTTGAATTCTTCCACGAGCTCGGACAGGTTTGTGCCCTCGGCAAGAATGGCCTCCAGGAGCACCTTGTTGGGAGTCGTGAACGCGTCTCGCATATTGACCATCATTTCGAGGAGCGCAGCGAACAGCTGTTCCAATTCCGCGTACGCCTTGTCACTGAAGGGAATGCCCTTTTCCGCCTTGATTCGGCAACAGTTCAAGACACTTTCCAGCATATCGCCGATCCTCTCAAGGCGATAGGGGAACCGGATGACACCCGTCAAGAGATCTTTCTCCACGTCCGAAGTAACCAGACCTCTGGTGAGGATCTTCTCCTGATCATGCACGTCGCTTGCCAGTTCCGCACAGCGGTCCATCTGGTGGTCCGCGCCCGAGACAACGCACTTTGAAAGCAGTTGTGTCATTTCGATGAGCTTGCTGATCATGATGAGCAGACCCTCTTCAAGGCTCACCGATTCCGACACAGGCTTCTCATATAATTCTTCAATCCTCATCGCCTCCGCGTGGAGCCGCGGGCTGAGCATGCGAAACGGATTGAAGAAAACTTCTCTATGTTTCATCGTTCATGCCTCCTTGTCCCCAACGAGTGATCCAATGATTCGGATGCTTCCGGCGGTAATAACCGGTCGCGTTGCTACCCACCTCCTCGGGGACGGCACCTGGAAACTCGGATTTCGCGGTGAAGCTTTGGTGCGTCTCCGGGAATCAATGCGGGCATGAATTGTGGGGAAAGGCCAATCAGCAATCGCTTTTCTCCAAAAAACCGGCGAACCAGGGCATAAAACTCGCGGCTGAGCGCTCCCGGAAACTCCAGCACTCTCCGCGGTGTTAACTGAATCGGGTAAAACATCCTTGCCGACCTCCTCCTCTCAGAGTTCTCGCTACAAAACGTATCATCCGTTCGTCACATCGGATGATTTGTGCAGGTAATCCTCCTTTCGTGGGGAGGACATGACCATGACGGATTCGTTTGTGCGCGGGTCCCTTTTCTTGCCCTCCCCGTCGATATGCTTTGCATTTTTGATGCCTAGCCTTCGAGAGGTGGAATGCCGGCAGGAAACGGCCACAGGAAGCACGATGATGGCGCGCGCGGATCCCCGCGCTCTCCTCGATCCGTGCGAAAAATAACCGTACTGTCAGTTTCTTTTACACAATGTAAAACTGATCGGGACAAATCGAACAGACCCGCTCACCTGGATTTCCGGCGGATCGATTGTGTAAAGGGAACAAGCTGATGGTCACCGGACCGTCACATTATCCAGGGGCCCGATACGTTCGAGGCTCATCATCGGATCACCCTTCCGCGTGGGAGAGACGGTTTTGCGGCTCTATTCAGATCGGCGTGGAAAGTGGTCCCCGGCCCGATTGCTGCGGGGATGACAGATACATTCGGTGAACCCGAACCTTAATGTGCCCCTCCATGCAGTCGTTCGACCCGTCGCCGGGAGCGGCCGAGCATGATCATGGTAAAGGCGATCCCCACCAGAATGGCCAGCCAGAGCGTGCAGACCCGGATGAGGATCACTGCCGGCAGACCGCTGCTGTATGAAATTCCGAGCACCGCGAGCAGGGCTATCATACCCGCCTCGGTTCCGCCGACGCCGCCGGGGAGCATCGAGAGGGCCCCGATAATTGTTGAAAAACAGTACACAAAGTTGGCCTCGAGGAGCGTCGACGGCAGATGAAGACCGTCGAGGATGAGGTACAGCGAAAAGGACTCCATGCCCCAGGCGACAGCGGATACGATCAGGCCGACCAAGAAGATGCGGGGGGTCATCAGCTCCCGGCCGGTAAGCAGCACCCCAAGAATCCGTTCGGCAATCCACGAGAGGAACCGAATCCTCGCGATCCGCTCGAGGACCGGACGATAGGCTCGCTCCATACACAGGAAGATGCCTCCGCCGATAACCACAACCGCACAGACCAGGAAGGCTCCGATCCAGTCGCTGAAGAGCAGAAATGAGAGCGAGCCGAGCAGGAGCACACCCCAGAGATCCATGAGTCGTTCCACCACCAGAATTCCGACCACCGCGGTGATGGAGATCCCGTAGTCCTCTTTGAGAAAGACACCCTTTACCGCTTCGCCCATCTTGCCGGGCGTGCCGGTGAGCGCGAAGCTCGCGAGAAATACGGACTCACTGTAGCCCAGGGGGACCTCGCGGCCCGTCTGCCTGAGGTAGTAGTAGAATCGCCAGCCTCGAAGCAACCACCCGATGACGACCAGGACCAGGACCAGCAGCAACGTCTTGAGCGGAAATCGCATCAGCGCAGAGAGAACAGCCCGGTAATCCGACGCAAGGGTGGCCGCGGCATAGAGAACCACCCCTGCTATGGCAAGGATGACCAGGGAATGTACCGCTCTGGCGCTGAGAACGGTCCCGAAACTTCCGCGTTCGGGGCCGGACGTGTCGGCGCTCTCAGCTACGGATCGTGAGCCCTCAGGAACCTGGGATTCCCGCATCAGATAACTTCAATCCGGTGAAGATGCTTAGCGCTGCCGCCGAGCGGGAAAGTAAACGCACCTCCCGCTGAAGTTGTTCCAGGCAGCGTCGAGTTGACGCTTTAAATCGCGCAAATAGTACGTATAGCGAGCGTACGCGGGGTCACGAGGGTTAATCGACCGGGCCCGCTGATACTGCTGATAATACTGCTGATACAGGGCCTTCCACTGGGATTCCAGTTGCAGGCACTGTCCGAACTGGGGATTGGTAAGGTCCGGCCTGAATGCATACTCGAGAGGCTGCTGCTGAGGCATACGGGCAGGCGGAGGAGCCTGAGCCCCCGGAGGCGGCGGCCCTTGGGGCGGGTACCGACCCTGCGGGGTGTACGGTCCCTGGCTCCACAGGGTGGCCGGCATGATAACAATGATCAGTAGTATCAGTACGTTGGTCAATAAACCTCGCGATATCATGGCCGCACCGTCCTATGCTGATGTGCCTCGCGTGACCGCGGTCGAGGCCGGGGATGTCGCCCCCTACCACTCCAGTATCTAAAGGAATGGATGCAGCAGGGTCAAGCATGTACGCGAACATTCCTCTGTTCGAACAGCGATTCCTGTGCGCACGGCCGCACCCGCAGCGGCGGGGACCCCGTGCCAACGGCTCTTACGGCGCTCTCTCATTTCCGTGTCCAGTCGCTGAATTCGGCGGGGCAAACGACCCACCTCGCGGTCCCCCTGTTTGACAATCGAGTCCTACCTGAACACATTTTCCATAAGAGGATGAATCCTGACCAAAGATCATGTCCGTGCGGAGATGGTTTCGGGTCGGAGGTGGGGGATCAGTCGATGAGGAAGAGGTGAGCAAACATGACGGCTGACAACAAAATACTGGAGAGAATAGAGGCGCTCGAAGATATTGGACGGGAAATGATCGAGCGTGACAAGATACATGGTGCGGC
>JARRRG010000282.1:0-4313 GCA_037380965.1 Deltaproteobacteria bacterium | reverse complement strand
AGGCCCGGCTCCGAAGCCGAGGGAGCGGTAGCCGATTCAGCCGGTACCGCGACAGAGCGTTCATGGTCTGAGAGATGCCCCGCTAAATCAGCGTACCCTGCCCGCCGACCATTAATAGCGCCTGGTTTTTTTCCTTATGAAAATCAGATCTGTTGTAGAGACTGTTCCCCTCTGCAACACGCGGGTAATCCTCTTCCCACGCGGCCAACTTGAGCTCGAGCTTGCCCGGTGATTATGCCTCTGTTGCGCAACGCGACACTCGCTTCCACGCCTCTCGTGGGAGGTGAATGCTTCAACCATTTGAATATAGGATGCTTTATCGTCATTTCCCTGGTTGGCACCAATCTTGCCTATTCCATAGATCAGAGACGAAGAATCCATAGGGTTCCCTATTGCAAGGGACACCGCCTTGGGGAAAGGAGCCTTCACAACCATGAATACCGCATCTTACTCGGATGAAATTTTGCCCCTGCGCTCTCGCAACGATGCTGCTGACTACGACACCGTTGACGAGGAACGGGTGAGCGATGCCGAGCATGGGCCGAGCGCTCTCTCGCGTGCAGCATCAAAGATGGCTGAGATAGAGGATGAACTGCGGCTGGCCGCAAGCGTTGAAACCGAGTTACGAGCGGTGTTCCCATGCGAAGTAGTCCAGGTCGATGACGGCGTATTTCTTGTTGACGTGGAAGCGCCTCTCCTGTGGGAGGACCGGCTGGTCGAGGATTACAACGCTGTGGCCGAGAAAATTCCGGGGGTGAGAGGCGTACGGATTCACATCCTTCCCTCGAGCATTCATGGACAGGGGTGAGATCGTGATTCGGGCCGAACGGGCGGTGGCGGAATCCAACGCCACGTGCAAGGCCGGAGGAGCGGTGACGCAAGAGAGATATCCAACCGTAAGACCGTAACGGTCGACAACGACCGACAAGAGAATATGGAGGAGGACGGAACCATGACTATTCACAACGCCGAGATTAAGCGAGACCGAGCAGTTCCCGAACCTTCGGAGAAGCAGGCTCGAAACGCCAGTCCGTCTGACGCGGTACGGGATCTCCAGACCCTGGCCGCGAGCGAGGTTGCGGCTGAACAAACCTTGGCCGTGACGGTCGAGACCAGACTGAACGAGATCTATCCGTGCCGAGTGGCAAAGGCTGAGGACGGTCTGTTCACCGTTGACGTGGAAGCGCCGCTGATTCAGGAGGGCCGGCTGGTGGAGGAGTACAATCGGGTCGCGAAGGAGATGGCCGGAGTGAAGGGCGTGAGGGTCCACATTCTGCCCTCCAGCATCTGGGGTTGGGGTTGAGATCAGGCTTCGGACTCCAGATCCGAGGGGATCGCAGCTCTGCCGACGACCTCTCCGGCTATCCGAGGCGAAGCCACGGAGGCATTCCCATAGAAACCGCGGTTGGCTTTGTCTCCGAGGCTTCGAAGCATGCACGACGGAAATGAATGCTCAATGCGACGATATGTTCGGGAACCGGTAGAGGTGAATGAGGATGCGGTCAGGACACGGTAATGCCGTCGAGTCACAGGGACGACGGCAGGATTCGCTGATATCAGGTATTCCTGTCTGCGTGCAGCACGGAATCCTCGAACTCTGCCGTCAGGGTCTTGATTGCCCGGCCGAGATCGTCGGCAGGAGCCTTCCAGGCTTGTAAGCTCAGGATGGTTTCGTAAGGCTCTATCGTCCGTTGCCCGCCACTGCTGTACAAGATCTTCAATCCATGTTCCAGGGCCATGTGGTGGAGGGCGGCTCCGGCTTGCAACTGTCGCATAGCCGCGATCTGGTCAACGTTGAGCCCCCATGCCTTGATCTTTTCATCAGTGAGATCGATGTCGTGGATTGGGGTCAGGTCAAGAACCGACGTAAAGACGACCGCCATGACTATTTCGTGAGGGTATGTCGTTTCAACCGCGTGGATGAGAATGCGGAATCGCGCGTCCTTGTTGGTCACCGTGACGCAATCCTCGCTGGATCGCAACTCCGTTGTCAGGTACGTGATGATCTTCCGTCCGAGCTTCTCCGGAGTGGCGGCCACCTTGACCTGCACGCGGATCGGTTCCTCGCACGAAACCTCTTCCTGTTCGGGCGCTTCCTGAAACTGAACGAGCCGTATCACCTTCCCTCTTGAGGTGCCCGACGGTCTCTCCTCTTCACCCATGAGTCTACCACTCCTCTCCGTTGCGCACGCCGGATATATCGAACGATGCGTTCCGCGCCGGCCTTCGATGTGACAACGGATCAGCTTGCTTTCGGCCGAGATTTAGCCGGCGAAGGAAATCATGGTGCTCCCCGACAAAGAGAGGAGGCAGAGCATCCTTACCGACGACCTCCGTTCCGGCCGATTCTCTCAGACGCCGGGTGGCATGACATGAACCCGTATCTCCTCTACGCCGGGAACTCCCTGAGCCAGGCGTTTTATCTCCTCCACAATCACGGGTTCCTGAGTCAATTCCGCGGTGACATGCACAAAGACCACGCCTCCCTCCGCGCTGACCTGGCAATTTGCAATCTCTCCCACGAGTGTGCTCTTGACCCGAGCAGCCGTGAGAAGGTTTTGGAGCGCCTTTTGAGACTCAGGGGTTGTCCGGAAATGTTTGAGTCCGGCTGTGTGACAGATGATCTCGACGGCATCTTCCACTTTTATCCGGTGAATATGAATGATGAGATCGTACAGACTTGCATCCCAGATATCCTTGCCCCAGACGGTCAGGGTCCATTTCCTCCGCTCGTAATCATCTTTTTTGAGGATGTGCAGGGCCTCGGACTGAGAGACATTCTCTCGTTCCATCTCCAGCCGAACGCGATCATCGATGTCGGCCAGAATGCGGACCTTCAGGCAATGATCGATCCCTTTGAGCATGAAGTGTCCGGCCAATCCATGATACACGATATTGTCCTTCAGAGCATGTTGCAGAAAGGTGGTCTGGAGAAAACTCAGATACCGTTCCTTGCCGTAGGAAAACCGTTCGAGAACCGAGGGGGCATCGTGGAGAGCACGGACGAGCTTCACCTCGGGGATGTTGAACTGTTCGGAAGTCTCGAGGAGCAGCTCCCGGGAAAGGCACTCGTAACCCAGCTGTTTTGCAGCTAATTCCGCGATCTCCTTGCCCTTGCTATAGGAACCCCTCGATATCGTAATGATGGCCATAACCTACTCCTCTTATATGGAAACATCTATCAGCTTCGCCGTGGCAACCGGGGATGAGCAGAAGGCTCCTAGTGTCCGCCGGTCCCCAGTATTCCGCTCGCGGCCACCGAGAGAATGATGATCTCCAAAACTGCGAGAAGGGCGTAGAGCCTGTCTCCGTTCTTCACGAGCGCCGGGACGACCGCAATGAAACATGCGATACTCACCGCCGCGAGCATCGCGATTCCTGCGAAATTTAAAAAGTCCGAGTATCCCAACATGCCGGTCCAGGCCCAACCGGGTTCGATTTTGGTAGAATGGAGGTAATCCGTCACGCTCATTCCCCAGAGCTGCGGGACCTGCGCGTGCTCCAAATAGGGATGGGGGATTCCCACCATATAGATCCCGTACGTGACCAGTAGTATCACGAGTCCTAAGAACATCCCTTTTTCGAGAACACTCGCATAGAGCAACTGTTCGGGCCCGGCCTGCACCTTTTCCATGTCATCGTTCGCCACTGGGTACCTCCTCTTGCTTCTCTCTCACGAGACTCCGCGACTTCGCGGGAACATGTCGCATTCCAAAGGCTTCGAGAGCCTTGAGCTTCTGGTTACCAGCGGTCGGGGTCTGGTTTCACCGATCCGTCGGACTTGTTCGAAGCTTCCCCGGCCGATCGGCAGAGCGTCATTGGTGTTGTCCATGAGGCTCGCACACCAAATCGAGCGCGATCGGCACGCCCGGTTCGGCCGGACTCGAACGCCCGCAGAAACACCACGTGCAGTACGCCGAGTCATGCCTTGGCCGGACCTTCACGGTGTCACCCGGCCATCGACCTACTCTTTTTCCTCTTTCTTCATGATTTCCCTGGCAGTGTCGAATTCTCCTGCCTGAGCGAACGTAGCCGCGACCATGCTCGTCTCGAGCTTTTTCTTGTACGCGGCCCTCATGATCTTTACGAGCTTGTCGATGGGAACCGGTTTTCTCAGGTATTCAAATGCGCCGAGTAAGGTTAGAGTAAGAAATAAAATTCCAAATCTCAAGCACCAAATTACAAATAAATCTCAAATCTCAATCTCCAATGACCGAAACATTCATAAAAATTTATAACATCCGTTTGCCACTGTGGATACTGAGGTAGTGATCGACATGGAATAGTTGATGATAGATCATTTGTTTGGAATT
>JARRRG010000281.1:0-4318 GCA_037380965.1 Deltaproteobacteria bacterium | reverse complement strand
CTCACCGGTGAGAGGGGGGCTTCTGTCCCGGTCGGCGCGCCTGCCGGGCGGGCGTTTGTTATGACGCTGGCTTTCTGATGAAAAAATGGAGGAAGAACAGAGCCGTTCCAATACAGAGCGCGGAATCTGCCACATTGAACGCGGGCCAGTGAACGTCGGCCACATGAACGTCAAGAAAGTCAATGACCTCGCCGTATCTGATCCTGTCCAGCAGATTGCCCGCGGCACCTCCGAAGAAGAACGCATATCCCAAGATCAACATCAATCCGGAATCCTTGAACCGAATAAGCATCCACAGAATAATCCCGAGCGCGGCAATCGAGATGAGGAGAAAGAAGGTCGGGCGAAGACCCCAGAGCGACCCGGCCATGATTCCGAACGCGGCCCCGGGATTCCTCGCATGGACCAGGTCCACATAGCCCCGGACTATCTCGAAGCCTCTATTCAGAGGAACGTGAGTCAGCACCAGGTATTTGGTGAACTGGTCCGCAGCAAAAACGAGGCAGGCCACGAGTCCGAAGATCACGTATTTGCTCGGTGCGCGGATGGCTTCCTCCTCAGGCCGGGATCTCCCCTTTTCCGGTGTTCCGGCCATCAATCGGACTCACCCCTCAATACTGTCGCGCACCGCGCGCAGATTTCGGGGTAGTCCTCGTACGAGCCCACGTCCGTGGTCCACCTCCAGCAGCGGGGGCACTTGGTTCCATCAGTCCTGGTCACGTCCACGCGCACCCCGGCAAGCCTCTCTTCTGAATCTCCTGCCGCGGGTGTCTGTGCCGTACGCTGAACGTCGAGCTGAGAGACGATGAAAAATCCTTCCGCATCCTCCGTTAGCGAAACAGCCTCAGCCACCTCATCATCAGCTTCGATCAGAACCCGTGCTTCAAGCGAGGACCCGATCATCTTTCCCGCGCGTGCCTCCTCGAGTTTCCGCGAGACTTCCTGGCGGAGCGCAAGCATGAGCTCCCACCGGCCGCGTTCTTCGTCGGAGAGTCGAACATCCGGCACAGGATCGGGAAAGGCGGACCAGTGTACGCTCGCTGCTCCAGCTCCGCCCTCATCAAATTGCGCCCAGACCTCGTCCGCGGTGAATCCGAGAATGGGGGCCATGAGCCTCACGAGCGCGCTGAGAATCTCATGCAGCGCACTCTGCGCGGAGCGACGGAGGTGTCCGTCAGTCTTTTCGCAGTAGAGCCGATCCTTGAGAATATCAAGGTACAAAGAGGACAGATCCACACTGCAGTAATTGTACAACGTGTGAAACACCACGTGGAAGTCGAAATTCTCATAGGCTTTCCGGACTCGCTCATTAACCTGATTCAGCCGATCCAACGCGAAACGATCCAGGGCCGGCATGCGGCTCGCGGGGACCATGTCTCGTCCGCGGTCAAAATCATGGAGGTTGCCCAGGAGAAACCTGCACGTATTTCGAATTCGACGATACGCCTCGGAAAGCCGGTCGAGGATCTCGGGAGAAATTCTGATGTCATCCCGGTAATCTTCAGCCGAGACCCAGAGCCTCAGTATGTCCGCGCCGAACTTCTCGATAATCTCTTGGGGCTGAACGACGTTTCCCAGAGACTTGGACATCTTCTTGCCTTCACCGTCCACCACAAAACCGTGGGTAAGCACTCCATAGTAGGGAGCCCGCCCTCTCGTCCCCACCGAGGTCAGCAGGGCGCTGTGAAACCATCCCCGGTGCTGATCGCTTCCCTCGAGGTACAACTGGCACGGTGAAACGAGCTGTTTCCGGTGTTCGCATACCGCGGCCCAGCTCACTCCCGAATCGAACCAGACATCGAGAATGTCGCTCTCTTTAACGAGGCTCGAGCCGTTGCAGGCAGGACATGAGAGTCCCGCGGGGGCAAGCTCGCCCACATCCGCCTCAAACCAGATGTCCGCTCCATGCTCCTCGAACAGGGCCGCAGCTTTCTCAAAGAGCGCGGGGGGAGCAACGATCTCATCGCAATCCGAGCACCGCATGGCGGTAATGGGCACGCCCCAACTGCGCTGACGGGATATGCACCAGTCCGGACGGTGCTGGATCATGCCGTATATCCGGTCCCGTCCCCATCGCGGAATCCATCTGACGGTATCGATGGCCTTGAGCGCGTCATCCCTTAGGTGCGTCTTGTCCATGGAAATAAACCACTGGTGCGTCGCCCTGTAGATCACCGGCTGCTTGCAGCGCCAGCAGTGCGGATAGCTGTGCTCCATCGTCTCGGAGGCCATCAGGGCGCCTTTTTCCGCGAGCTTTGCCACCACGTCATCATTTGCGTCGAAGACGAACTCTCCCTTGAAGAATTCCACCTCGTCGGTATACCTGCCGTGGTCATCGACAGGCGCGTACACGTCGATATCGTACTGAAGCCCGATCTCGTAGTCCTCCTGGCCATGGCCGGGAGCGCAGTGTACGCAGCCCGTACCGGTATCCAGGGTGACGAAGGGGGCCAGGATAAGCTGGGATGCACGATCATACAGGGGATGTGTGCAAGTGAGCCCTTCGAGGAGGCTGCCCGGGAACGTGGCGAGGACCCTATAGTCCTTGATATTGAAAATCTCCATATTAACGGGCACAAGCCGTTCCGCGAGTATATACACATCGTCGCCCACTTCCACCGCGGCATAGGATTCATCCTGATGAAACGCGATGGCGAGGTTCGCGGGGATCGTCCAGGGAGTTGTGGTCCAGATGACTACGTACACATGCTTTCCTCTCACCTCCGGAATGCGCTCGGAGAAATCGTCTCTCGCGGCAAAGCGGACATATATGGAGGGCGTGTCTGAATCCATGTACTCCACTTCTGCTTCGGCCAGCGCGGTGACGCACGACGCACACCAGTAAACGGGTTTCTTGCCGCGATACACGGACCCGCCCTGGAAAAAGTTTCCCAACTCTCGGACAATGGTAGCCTGGTACGCGTAATTCATGGTCAGGTAGGGATCTTCCCATTCCCCGAACACTCCCAATCGCTTGAATTCATCACGCTGCACGTCGATGTACTTCTCCGCGTACGCGCGGCAGTAGCGCCGGACTTGGACGGGGCTCATCCGCGCCTTCTTTTCACCCAGCTCCTTGTCCACCTCGTGTTCAATAGGGAGGCCGTGACAGTCCCAGCCGGGGACATAATCCGAATCATAACCGGCCATGAACTTCGACTTGACAATCATGTCCTTCAGGATCTTGTTCAGCGCGGTTCCCAAGTGTATATGGCCGTTGGCATACGGAGGACCGTCGTGAAGTATGTACTTTTCCCTGCCCTGGCTCAGCTCCCTGATCTTCTCGTATATCTTGAGCTCCTCCCAGCGTTTCAGGATTTCCGGCTCCCGGGCCGGCAGGTTGGCTCGCATAGGAAAAGAAGTCTTGGGAAGGTTCAGCGTATCCTTGTAATCCATCGATGTCCTCCGGCGAAATCCTCGTCCATGACACGCGGTCTTCGAGAGCCGCGCTCGGGCCCGGCAGTGCATGCCGAGCCCCTTTCGGTCAAACTTTTAAAATGACGGTTCCACCGGAGGAAGTCAACACAAAAGCCCGGCGAACGGTCAACCGGCCGGGCGGACCTCGGCCAGGGATCACGGGAAGATCAGCCGATGCATCCGGTCCCCGGCACGGGACCTTCCCCCGTTAGAGCGAACAATTCCGTACGATAAGGGCTACATAGATTGCTCCGGTCTTCGGGACCGAGTATACTTCCCTTCGGCGCGAACTGTCGCGGGAAGAAAATGACCAGGCTCATCCAGACCGCACTCCTTATATTGCTCCTTATTCTGACGCAGAGCTCCTGCGTTCTTCGTCCGTTCACGGAGAAAACCGCGGCCGACCCGAAGCCCGTCGCCCCCTTGAAAGGATACGGCACGCTGGCGAAGGTCCCCTTTCGGGAAGCCTGGTACGGCATGTACTTCCAGGAAGACAAGGTGGGTTACAGCCACTTCAAAATTCAACCTTCAGGGCCGAATTTCAAAATCTCCAGCGATTCGGTCATGAGGCTGACCGCGCTCAAAAAGACCAATGAGATTACCATGAAGGAAAAGCTTATGGTGCGTCCCGATCTCACCTTGATTTCCTTCGAATCTATCGTGCGGATGAATGGCAAAGACCTTCGAATGAACGGAAGAGTGGAAGGCAGTCGTTTCAACGTCGACCTCGCGGTGGACGGTGAAAAGATCAACCGGCAGTACCCCGTCAAGGGACCTATTTACCATTCCAGTGCAATTTCGCTCATGCCGGCCATCAAGGGACTCGACGAGGGCCGTACTTATTCATTCCCGGTCTTCAACCCGGAAAAGCAGGGTGTGGAGAAAGTCGAGCAGCAGGTGT
>JARRRG010000280.1:0-4350 GCA_037380965.1 Deltaproteobacteria bacterium | reverse complement strand
CTTGGCCCGGCCGGGCCCGACCTCTTCTGTTGTCACGACATTCGCGTGAACGCAGCCGCTACCAGTCTGCCGATGCTCACTGAAAAAGGTGTCTTCTCTTCCGATTACCTGTCTAACGTCTTGGAGTCGTTCCTCGGGAGTATGGCCGAACCGCGGCCGGTCGCCTTCGCTTGATCGATCGCTTGAATCCCTGACCGCGTGACCTGAAGTGCTCGTATTTGCGCCACCTCGGGTGGCGGAAGCGTTGATCGCCGACGATTGTCCCTCCCCATACAGGTCCTGCCCAGACTCCTCCGTACGGGCTCCACCAACCCCGTCTCCGTCTCCCGTAGGGTTCCCACCAGTAGGGTTCGGTCTCGTAAATCCACGGGCTGATGTCCTCTTCGTCCAGGGCCAGGTTTTCGGCTCTTTGCTCGGCCGCCTGCCTCGACCATTCCCTCCCGGCCCGAGACACGGCCAGGTTGAATTCATTCACGAGCCGCTGTCGCTCCTGCGCCTCCTGTGCCCTGAGATATTCCCTGTTGTCCTGCTCCATCCTTTGAACGAGTCTCTGCAATACTTTGTTCTTCGGTTGCAGGGTAAGGGCTTTCTTCAAGTACTGTTCACCCGCCAATGGATTTCCGCAGTAGTACTCGGCATAACCGAGGCCGACGAGCGCCGACACATTCCCGGGGTTCATTTCCGAGAGGTTCAGAAATGTCTTTCTGGCCTCGCGTGGAACCCCGGATGCAAGCTCTGCGTACCCCAGGAGCAATCGTCCTCGCCACTCTCCAGGGCAAAACGCCACCAGCTCCTCAAGCGTCTTTCTGGCCTTCGCGTACTTCGCGGTGCTAAAGAGCACTCGTCCTTTCCCGTACATGGCCCCGCAATGCTCCCAATTCTTGTCGAGCGCCTGTTGATAAGCTGTCCAGGCCTCTTGGAATTTCCGGGCCTTGAGAAGCCTGTCCCCTTCAGCACTGAGCCGATCCGCATCAGTTTCAGCGAGCAGCGGAGAGCCTGCGCCTGCTATGCATATCAGGGCACAACTTACGATAAGCCAGGTCGCGGATTTCATAGCACTCCCCTTTCTGGCATGAGAAACAGCTTCCCCGGGTCACTTCTCCTTCACTTCGACATCTTAGCAGGCATGAGCGCCACCAGGCAAAGGCTTTTGAGTGAGTGAGGCACGGAACTTATGAGACGATCGGCTCTTTGCGGGCATGAGGGCAAGCGTCTTCTCAGCGTCAGTTGAGTGAGACCGCCTCGCGCGGGACCGGCGTCGCAGACGAGCGACAGCGTGCCGGAATTGCCGTTGACGGCATGTCCGAGGCGGAGGTATGCTCGGAAATGAGCGCAAGGCACCGATCTGACGGGCAAACCGTGAAGGAGGACGGGCAAGGTGGAGACAGTGAACTGCAATCTGTGCGGTTCCAGCGAGTACCGGACGTTGTATGGAAAGCCTGATGTCAGATACCATCCGGACGAGGTGTTCACGGTAGTCGAATGCCTTCGATGCGGGCTCGGATTCGTGAACCCGCGACCCGACTCCTCAGAGATCGAAAACTACTATCCCCCATCATTTTATCAGCGATATGAGAGAGACACGGATTTCCACACCGCCCGATATGCACGTCAGGCACGATATCTCGAGCGGTTGCGGACGAAGCAGCCCCGCCTCCTTGATGTGGGCTGTGCCAACGGCGGCTTCCCGCGGTTCATGAAAGAGAAGGGCTGGCTGGTTGAAGGGCTGGAGATCAGTCCGCATATCAGGGTGCCCTCGGACTTTCCCGTTCATCGCGTCCCGTTCCATGAAGCTGATATTCCCCACGGCGCATACGATGCGGTGACCATGTGGGCGGTGTTGGAACACGTTCACGATCCCATGGCATACATAGCCCGAACCTCGGTCGTCCTCAAAACAAAAGGACTTTTCGTTTTTGTCGTCCCGAACTTCGATAGCCTCGCTTCTCGACTCCTGCTTGGCGAAGACGTGCCGCGGCACCTCTATTTTTTCACCGAAAGAACGATCACGCGCTACATGGATATGAACGGCTTGCGTCTTCTCTCCGCGCGTTACGGGTACGATACCCAATTCATGCATCCGAATAATTTGCTCATGTACGCATTACATAGGCTCACGAAGAAAGGGCCGTTTGAGGCTTCGGAACTGAAGACAACGCGTGAACAATTCCTTAGGACACATGGTCTGGAACCCGGTATTGGCTCTACCATGAGATACATATTGAGCCATCCGTTGGCAACCGCGGATTCGGCCCTGGCCCTCGTCGCCGGTCCGGTCGAAAAACTGATAAAACGATACGGAATGGTGACCTACGTGGCTGAAAAGACCTGACTCAGCTGACCTCCTTGCAGGCCGCGGTCTTCTGCACGGCCCATGCACGAGCAGGCAGAGCTTTTCTCAATGAGAGGCTCTCCCTCTTGGACATGCCCCTCGAATTCGCCTGCTGAATAGAGGGGAATGAGCTCCGAACACGGAGGTGGTGACTCAGAGGAGGTAGAGCTGTGATTGGCGAGGTCTGGGCATCAAGACGTGTATTCAGGAATCGGACCGCCGATTCACTATCAAGCTCGTCATCTCGGGCCGCACCCCGGAGAATCTGTTCGAGCACATAACGGAACGGTTTCTCGACTATCTCGGGGAACCGGTCAGCCTGGACATGCAAGTCGTGAACCTCGGAGATTGACTTCCCCGAAGGAAATTTTGTAAAGAGATCCTTGCCTATAATCAGGATCGTTGCCCAGGTGACCGGGTGATGCATCGCGCGGGGCGGCATCGAGATCAATCCCGCGATCCTCGCGCATCTCAGGGGCTACCCGGGCCTCGCGATGAAAAGATATAGGGGCAAGCCCGAATTCGACGAGTCCTTTTTCAGAATCCTTTACGTGACGCACGAGACCGCGGAATTGAACGCGGGTGGCAAGCCGTACGTGATCGCCGCAGCCTGGGCAAACGGTTAACGCAATCCTTTGCGAGAGCCTGTCTATTGCGTGGCGCCGCGCTTGAGGCGCGAAGGGTGCGAGATGTGGTTGACAGAGGAACGACTCCGGGAATAGTACAGGAACTTCGAAGCTCAGCGTTCCGGCATCATCGATAGATGAATGTACAACGTGCTGCGAAAGCGGCAATAATATTGAGTCAGATGATGAGCCCCGAGTCGTCGAGCGATGACTCGGCTCGATTCGAATCTTTCAAGGAGACCGGCACATGAGAGAAGTGGTTATAGCGAGCTATCTCAGAACCGCACAAACACGTTCACGGCCTAAAGATCCCGCCAGAGACCCGTTTCATAAATTACGGGCGGAAGAGCTCCTCGCCAGGCTGCTGCCCCGGCTCATTGAGAGGACCGGTGTGGAGGCTGAGGAGATTGACGATTTTATCGTGGGGTGTGCCACAGCCGTCGGCGAGCAGTGGGCCTACGGCGGCCGTTTCCCCATTTTCCTGGCCAATCTTCCGAAAACACTACCCGCCAAGTTTATTGACCAGCAATGCGGGTCGTCCATGGCGTGCATTCATGTCGGGTTCCTTGAGATCGCGTCGGGCAATGCGGACGTGGTGATGGTGGGCGGCATGGAGCATATGACGAGGATTCCCATGGGCGGAGCCTCGATCGAGAAGGGCCTGCTTGCGCCGAATCCGTTGTTCTTTACCAGTCCGGATTATCGGCATTGGGATATGATGACAGCCTTGAGCATGGGGCTTACCGCGCAGAAGCTGCTTTCCACAACGGATTTCACGAGAGAAGATATGGACCGGTGGGCGCTGCGGTCACACCAGTTGGCCGCGAAGGCGCAGGAGGAAGGTTTTTTTGAAGGAGAAATCCTTCCCATAGAAGCCGAACAGGATGGCGGAGAGGTTATCACCGTGGATAAAGACCAGTCCGTTCGGGCTGATACCACCCTCGAGGGCCTGGCCTCTCTCAGACCCGCATTCAAAGAGGACCATGATATAACCGCGGGAAATTCTTCGCCTCTCAACGCGGGCGCGTCCTCCATGATGCTGATGTCCAAAGAAACCGCCGAGAAAAGAGGCATCAAGCCGATGGCTACCATACGCTCGATCGGGTTCGCGGGCGTCGATCCGACAATCATGGGCGCAGGTCCGGTGCCGGCAAGCAAAAAGGCGCTCGCCAACGCAAATCTCGAGGTCCCCGACATTGACTACTGGGAGATCAACGAGGCCTTCTGCATCGTAGCCCTCAACTGCATCAAGGAATTGGGCATCGACCCGGACACGGTCAATATCATGGGGGGAGCTACCGCCATCGGCCATCCGCTTGGAGCGAGCGGCTGCCGTCTCGTTGGGACCCTGGCCCGGATACTCGACAAAAAGGGCGGTCGGTACGGCTGCGC
>JARRRG010000279.1:0-4358 GCA_037380965.1 Deltaproteobacteria bacterium | reverse complement strand
CCGCAAGCCAGGGAGAGGACTGCTTCCACTTCAGGGACAATGTCGTTGACTTCTTCTATGTATTCGGGGTCACATTGTCGTTCAACGGTCTTCTCGATGATTTCAATCGGATCATCCTGTTTTTCCCGAGCCATCCGCAACTGACTGGATAGAAGGCGGACCTGATCATGTCCACCGGTCAGACACACGGTGACACAACCACCGCATCCGAGCACGAGGATTTTCTTGTGACCCTCCAACATCTTCATTATTTCTTCGAAGGGTTTCCGATCTCCGACTACCATCTTGTGCCTCCACAAGGGGTTAAACAGAGTCCGTGCCGCAATCAGGCAGCCTCATCCGCCTTCTTCGCATACTTCTTATTCAACGGGCTCGGACCGAGTTTCCTTATTCGTTCGGTGAATTCCTTCGCGACCTCGGCGAATCGTGGTCCCATGGCCGCGCTCATATTGAAGAATTCGAGCCGTTCCGGTTCAAGGCCCACCTCTTCAATAAGCTTCTTCGCGTGGTTGACCCTCGGCTTGGCGACGAGGTTCCCCTGGATAAAGTGGCAGTCGCCTTCCATGCATCCTGCCACGTACACGCCATCAGCTCCCTTCTCGAAGGCCCGCAACAGAAAAAGTGGTGTCACCTTTCCGCTGCACGGGAGCCGGATCACTCGAATATTCGGCGGATATTGTAGCCTCATGCTGCCGGCGAGGTCAGCCGCGCCATACGCGCAGTAATGACAGCAGAATGCAACAATAGTCGGTTCAAAATCTGACATCAGCCTGCTCTCCTAACTATGATCGAGATTGGAAAGACGACGGGTGGAGTTTTACTCTAAACCAACAGCGGAGAAATTGCAAGGGCGCACAAGCGCTCGGAAGGGGTTCTTGAGAGGCCGGGAAGAGATCTCGGAGCAGACGATCAAATCGGCTGCCACCGATCTTCGATCGCACTGGTATCCATAAGATCCTGTATGATATGAATATCTTCAACGGATCGGAAATCTCGGCCGTTCTTCTCGCCCACGACGTTGCCGGCATAGAACGGGCGTTTTTGGATGAGTCCTTTGATCAACTCGGCAAGCGGATGACCCAGGTTCTCGACCCCACCCTCGTACTCTCTGATGAGTTTATGGGCCTGCTTGCGAAGATCGAGGATCATGCTGAACCCTCGCCGGAACAAAATCTCCATGTGGTTGGACCGGAGCAATTCCAGCCCAACGGAGGTATCGTCCCCGCAGAGCTCCTCGAGAGCGATATTGATGTACCCACTTACTTTTCTCAGGGTGCGCTGCATTTCATCCAGAGAACCCGGTTCTCGCGCGTCGGCCACCATGACTTTGTTCGCGAGGTGCGCGAGCTCCATCGATATCCGGTCTTTTTCAGCCGAGTCTTCGATCTCGTTGAGGCATCTCCTGAAGAGATCCTCGGTATCGGGAATGATGAGGGGATACTCCAACAGCGAGCGCGGATCGGAATAGTCGTCGGCCTCCCTTCGCGTTGAGGCGTCGGGAGAGGTAAGGACTTCGCTCGGCCGAAGGTAGTGATAGATCTCCGTCGCTTCGTCAAACTCGGGAAAGCCGTGGTCCGCCAGACGAGCTTGACGCCACTTGCGAGCTCGTTCCTCATTCTCAAGGTGTATCCCGCGAGCGATCTCTTCCATAAGGCCGAAGTAGTAGTCGGTATTCCACCGGAAGATCACTTCCAGGAAATGCTTGACCGTTTCCTCGATTGCGGGAGATCGGAACTCCACAAAAAAGAGGTCGTCCAATGTGAACGCGGGCAGAGTATCTGTTTGCTCAAGCAGGTCGACATCCGGATTGCGTATGGAGACTTTGATCAAACGGGCCAGGCAGATCAGTAGAAGCTCGGGATCGGCCACCTGCACAAACTGGAGGATTTTCTCGGTGCCGACTCCGTCAATGATTTCAAGCCATCGCCTCGCGGCATACTCGTCAAACATATCCTTTCTCCACAGCTCGAGATCGAGTAGATATTTGAGCTGTTTCCCTGTCGTGGCGCGGACGAGATTTAGAGCGTTCTCAGTGCCCAGATGCTTTATCGTATAGTACATCTCCTCTTCGGAGATTCTCCTCACGATCTCGCCGGGATTCAGGATCGTCTGAATAAGTTCTTCCCGGGCCTGACTCGAGAGCTTCCTGAATACCTCGAGTCGCTTTTCTATAGGCAGAGAGTCGAATCGCTCTATGATTCGGAGCGCCTCGCCGGTTGACCGCGGCACTTTCATGGTGCTAGTTTATCTTTTTCAGCGGCCACAAATCAACAGGTTAATCCCGCAGTACCGGGGTGGAATAGAATGACTCGATAAACGCAGCGACCTGCGAAACCGTAAGGAGAAGACATGGAAAAACTCACCGGTAAGGCAGTAATCGCCATGGGGGGCGGTCCTACCGCGGTCATTAATCAATCCCTGGTGGGAGCCGTTCTCCAAGCTCGCCAGTATCCCCACATCGTCCAGTTTTACGGAGCTTTTCGCGGGGTCGAGGGACTGGTGAATGAGGAGCTGATCAATCTCTCCGAGGCTACGAGGCACAACCTCGAAATGGTGGCACGGACCCCCGGAGCCGGGATACGCAGTACCCGCGTCAAACCGGATCTCGAGTATTGTAAGAGGATTTTCGATGTCTGTAAGGCACACGGAATCCATTACTTCTTCTACATCGGCGGCAATGATTCCGCGGAAACGTGCAGGCTCGTCAATCATCATGCGCGCGAAGAGGGTTATGAGCTGCGAGTGATGCATATCCCGAAGACGATCGACAATGATCTCAAGGTGACCGATCACTGCCCGGGGTATGGGTCCGCGGGAAAATTCGTGGCTCAGGCCTTTGCCGGGGCCAACCTGGATAACCGGTCCCTTCCCGGAGTGTATATCGGCATCGTAATGGGCCGCAACGCCGGCTTTCTGACGGCCTCGTCGGTATTTGCACGCAAGTACCCGGACGACGGTCCCCACTTGATCTATCTCCCTGAACGCCCATTCGACCCGGACGAATTTCTGTCGAGTGTGGACAAGACCTACTCAGAGATCGGCCGCGTCGTAATCGCGGTATCAGAGGGCATTCAGACCGGGGACGGTACCCCGGTGGTGGCGACTCTCAGTGAGGAAGTGGAACGTGATGCCCACGGAAACATTCAGCTTTCAGGCACGACCTCCCTTGGGGACGCGCTGATGGATCTCGTGAAAGCCAAACTTAACATCAAGCGAGTCCGTTCCGATACCTTTGGGTACTTGCAGCGGTCCTTCCTCGGATGTGTGAGTGAGGTTGACGCGCACGAAGCCCGGGAGGTCGGGGAGCGGGCGGTTCAGATAGCGGCCTGGCACAGGACTGACGCGTCCATAACCATCGAGAGGATCGGGGATTACAGTGTGAAGTACAATGTCACCCCCCTCGAGGACGTAGCAAAAGATACGAAACCAATGCGGGACGAATTTATCGAGGGCGCACACGGCGTTACGGAGGAATTCAAAAATTACGCGCGGCCGCTTGTGGGGCTGCTTCCCCAGTACGAGCGAATCAATTCTCCGATAGTCGACAAGATACTGACCCGCTAGACTGGAACGGGGTTTCATCTTCGAGCCGATTGCTGTTGTGCTCGAGATTTGAATTTCCATGAACAGACGTAATAGTTCCGAAGAACGGTTCATGTCTCGTGCGCTGGATCTCGCGAAGATGGCGGCCAGGCAGGGGGAAACGCCTGTGGGCGCGGTGGTGGTCCAGCACGGCGCGATTATCGGCTCGGGCTACAATCGCGTCGAGGCCGAAATTGATCCGACCGCGCATGCAGAGATGATTGCGCTGCGTGAGGCCGCGCGGAACCGCGGTGACTGGAGATTGCCCGAGGCCTCGGTTTATGTTACGCTGGAACCCTGTCTTATGTGCGCGGTCGCGCTCATTCATGCGCGGGTCAAACGACTGGTCTTTGGCGCGCGGGATCATCGGTGGGGTGGCGTGGGCAGCTTGTTTGATATTTCCCACGATCCCAGGCTGAACCACGAGATCGAGGTCGTTTGCGGCGTTATGGAAGAGGAGGCAGTAGCACTTTTACAAGGCTTTTTCACGAGCATACGGAAAGGCCGGCCCTGAAAGTGAAGTGGCCTGCACGCGGAGAGATGCCCGAGAGGTCGAAGGGGGTTGACTCGAAATCAACTGTACGCTCTGCGTACCGGGGGTTCGAATCCCTCTCTCTCCGCCAATAGGTCAATACCTACCGACATATTCTCCAATATCCCCACTCGTAAGTAACCCACTGCAATCGTTACCGTCTCCGATAACACGAGGGAGTCTCGTGACCGAACCGGTGACATTCCCGGTCAGCCGATGCTGACAGGTCGGTGGGCCGCTCTCC
>JARRRG010000278.1:0-4358 GCA_037380965.1 Deltaproteobacteria bacterium | reverse complement strand
CGCTCCCCGATATCGCCGTCGGTTCCTGAGGGCGTGTCTCAGGGAAATTCTCAGAAGATCCGCGGTAAGCCGCGGCCGATACTCGAATATTCGAAGGATGTGTCCAAGATATTTCACGCTTCGTTGCACGTTTCACCACTCGAGGCTCGCTGGTGAGGATCGCCTGGCTTGCTTGAGCGATCGGTCGGGAGATGCGGTTCTTTCCCGTCACCCGCGCAGGGTCGGTCAGCCTCCTATGATTGCCATAATTCCGGCACTGATGCAATTGCACGTTTATGCGGCCTGATTCACGTGCAGAGGCTCCCGCCCGGAATTGACGCGATTCACCCCACCGGATGTCGATGGAGTGACGGGCCGGGTGGCTCACCCTATTTCCCGGGCGCGCGTGACCTCGTCTCCGGCCGGAATTCTCGGATGCCGTGACAATGAGGGGCTCTTGAGAGAATCTTTTGCGGAAACCGGGGATGGGTGAATGTCCTGCCGGAGTCTCCCTGCTCGTTTTCATTAGCGGTTGAAGTTTATCCTCTTTTCACTTAGACTGAAAGGATAACCTTGCCGGGATTCTTGGCGCACGATCCTTCCTGATATGATGTTTGGGAGTGGGGACAGATCATCATGGCGAAGATCCTCTATGGAGTCCACTGCACAGGGGACGGCCATGTCACTCGGGCCCTGAGCATAGCCCGGGAATTTCCCGAGCATGAGTTTCTCTTTGTTTGCGATACCTCCAAGGCTCACCTGATCCGCCCGGAATTCGAGGTGGTGGAGGCGCCCGGTCTCAAAACGGTCACGCACGCGAACCGGGTCGACCTGGGCGCCACCATAGGAACAAACCTTCGAATACTGTCTCGCGGCCGGCAGTGGGTGCACATGGTCCTGAGGCTGATGGAGCAGTTTAAGCCGGACGCGGCCATAGCCGATCTCGAGTCCTGGGTGCAATTCGCCAGTTTCAGGGCCGGACTCCCATGCCTTTCCCTCGATCACGGACACGTGCTGACTCTCTGCGACTATCCCGTGCCGCGGGCGCAGCGCCCTCGCCAAATGATCGACTGCATGCTCATCGAGCTCTTTTTCAGCCGGGCATCCCATTACGCGATCACGTCTTTCTTTCGCGCACCATTGAAGGACAATGTGCGAGCAAGAATTATTCCCACGGTTCTTCGCCGAAACGTGAGGGACCGGGAACCGAGTGAAGGTGACCATATTCTCGCGTTTCACAGCTTTGCGGGATTCGAGAAGATCATTCCACTGCTTCAAAACCAATCTCGACCGGTGATCGTGTACGGGTACGGCGAGGAGAGGCGTGAGGGCAATCTCTGTTTCAAGAAACGATCCGTCGAAGGATTTTTGGACGACCTGGCCTCGTGCTGCTATTTGATCTGCGGCGGCGGGCATACGGTGGTAGGAGAAGCCCTGTTCTATGGAAAGCCGGTGCTCTCGTTTCCCGGACACTATTTCGAGCAGTACTTGAGCGCGTTCTACGTCGAACACCTCGGGTACGGGAAATTCGTGAAAAGAGCCCGTTCTAACGGTGAGATCATTCCGTCTTTCGAGGCCGGACTCGATGATTTTCGCACGAACATCAGGGGGCGACGATTCTGGGGGACCGATGAAGCTGTCGAGCTTGTGAGCCGGTTCGTACGGCACAAGGAGATCGAGCCTGACCCGGCCGCCGGATGAGGAGGGCGATCGGGAGACGGGGAATGCGAGGGCGCTCGAGATCTGCGGCGCAAGACAAGCGTAATCGGAAGCGGCGGCAGAAAAGCGCATGACGTACAGAGGGGTTTAACGGTGAATTACCTGGGCGAGGCCGTGGGGCTCTGGCTGCTTGTCACGGCAGCAATGCTTCTCATCCCCGTGTCGTGGTGCGTACTGCGGTTTCGATTTACCCCGGTCGAGGGTGACGAGCGGGGGAGATCCGATCCCCGTCTCCCTTGCGAAGTGCTCGTCCCGGTGAAAGGGGTTTTTCCGGACCAGGAACGGATACTCTCCTCATTGTTGGATCAGTCTCACCCATCCTACCGGGTGTCGTTCATCGTGGAAAGCGAGGAAGATCCGGCCAATAGTGTCGTGGACCTCCTCTGCGCCCGGTATCCTCATTCGGGCAAAATTGTGAGCGGTGCGGCCGCTCTGTGCGCGCAGAAAAACCATAACCTGATCGCGGGAATCCGCGGGCTTCACCCCGACACGCGAATCGTCGTGTTCTGTGATAGCACGAACGCTGCGGATCCCGGTTGGCTCACGCGGTTCACTCGGCCGCTGGAAGAAGGAACCGCGCAGGTAGTGACGACCCACCGGGCCTTCAATCCCGCGCCTCGAACGTCCGGCGGCGTGGCACAGGCCGTGTACGGGTCTCTCATTACGTGCCTGACGTCATTACGCACAACTCCCTGGGGGGGCGGGACCGCCATCCTGAGAGAAACCATGGAACATCTGAATCTCCCGGATGCCTGGTCCCGAACGCTCAATGACGATCTGGTACTGGGGAACATCCTTCGGAGGGCCGGGATCAGGATCGCATGCGACAGTCGGAACCGCCTCACCACACCCTTGCCGTACTGGACCTGGAAGCGATTCGCCACCTTCCTGGACCGGCAAATCGTCAACCCGAAATTCACCAACCGGGGAATCTGGTTGACCACGGTCACCGTCATGCTCAATCTCGCCGCGGCAATCGTGGTCGCAGGTTTTATCGCGCTGATCGCGTTTCCCCTCGGGCACGTCCAGTGGTGGTTGGGCGTGGTTTCTTTCGGATTCTTCGGCCTCATCGTACTGTTTGCCCTCTTGCTTCGTTACGCGAGTCCTTTTCCCATACCGGTCGCGATCTGGTGTCTCTCATTCTTCTACGGCGTCTTCCTTGCCGCGTTTATCTGCTTCCGGTCCTTCTTCCGCAACTATGTCAATTGGCACGGGAAAAGATATATAGCCGGCCGTGACGGCGTGGTGGTGAGGATCAGCCGCTACGACCCGGATGCCTGAGGACCGCCGGACTCCACATCCGATATTGGCCTGGCTCGCGTCCGCTTTGCGAAGCAGGACCGGGAGGCCGGATTCAGGCAATTGCGTCTCTCTGTGCATCCCGGGGAAGTGGAGGGGTATGCGCCTTCAGACAGGAAACTCGGACAGTCGATTCGGTCACCGACACGGCAGGGAATGACGTTCCGCACCGGACCTGCGGCGCAGGGCGCGAGTACCGGCCGATATATACCTGCTCCCAGTGAAACAGCCGTGGATGCTATCCGAAGCGGCCGGTCACATAGTCCTCGGTGAGCTGGTGCATGGGGTTCATGAAGATCTGATTTGTGGGTCCGATTTCGATGAGATCGCCCAGGTGGAAGTACGCGGTTCGCTGGGACACGCGGGCGGCCTGCTGCATTGAATGAGTGACAATTGCGATTGAGTAGTTCTCGCACAGCTCCTCGATGAGGTCTTCTATCCTCGCGGTGGCAATGGGGTCCAATGCGGAACAGGGCTCGTCCATCAGGATGACTTCAGGGCTGACCGCAATGGTTCGCGCGATACAGAGACGCTGTTGCTGGCCGCCGGAAAGGCCGGTGCCGGGCTCCTCCAGGCGGTCCTTTACTTCCTCCCAGAGTCCCGCGCCCTTGAGGGAATTCTCGACAATCTCGTCCAGTTCCGTCCTGGTACGGGCAAGGCCGTGTATCTTCGGCCCGTACGCGATATTCTGGTAGATAGATTTCGGGAAGGGGTTCGGTTTCTGAAAGACCATTCCCACCTGGGCCCTGAGTGCCACCACATCGATCCGGTCATCGAGGATCGATACGTCGTCAATGGTAATCTCGCCGCTCACACGGCACCCTTCTATCGTGTCGTTCATTCGGTTGAGACAGCGCAGGAAGGTGGTCTTGCCGCAGCCCGAAGGCCCGATCAAGGCAATGACCTCGTTGCGACCGATATCCAGTCCGACATTCTTGATGGCATGATTGTCGCCGTAGTACACGTTCACATTCCGGCAGGTCATGCGCGGATTGTCAACGGTGGAGACCCCGACTGTGGTCCGCTCTTCACGACTTATCCGTTCCCCTTCTACCACCTGGAAAGGGTCCGTGGATTGATCTTGATGCATATTGTCTGCTCCAGTCATTACCACATCTCTGCGACGGGAGACGTCATGGCACACGCTCTGGGCACCGGTGAGCTTGTGGGGGCCGGCCCATAGAGCCGGCCCGCGATGCTCGAGTTACTTGAGGTCACTGCATGAAACGGTCGGGCTGAGCTTCTCTGCGACCGCCTTGTACTTCTTGCGCTCCTTCTCGGACATGGGAATCATGCCCTTTTCAGCAAGGTACCCGTCCGGGCCCCAGGCCTTGGCGCTGATGAACTCTTTCAAATACTGT
>JARRRG010000277.1:0-4362 GCA_037380965.1 Deltaproteobacteria bacterium | reverse complement strand
AGGAGATGCTCCCTGATCCGACTTGAGGAGACGCGGCGGTCACCCATCATGACCGATGGGACAACGTGCACCCGAAACCCCATTTCAGGGGCCATTTCCTTGAGGGTCTCGGGCGTTCCCTCCCGATTCTTGCCGAAGCGGTAATTCTCGCCGATGAACAGGTCTGCGGTCCCCAGTTCTTCCACCAGTATATTCCGTACGAATTCTTCGGGAGACTGAGCGGCATATTCGAGCGTGAATTCCGCGAGGACGAGAACATTGATTCCGAGGTGCTCCAGAATATCCGCCCGCTCGCTGAAGGTGGTTATTCTCGGAATATCCGGGGCCTTGTTCAGCACCACGCGGGGATGGGGATCGAACGTGTATACCACTGCGTCCCCATTGTGCCGATGGGCGGTTTCGATGGCGCTGAGCAGGATCCTCTGGTGTCCGAGATGGACACCGTCGAAGTTTCCCAGGGCGACTGACGGGTGGTTGAACTGTTGGTAGACCTTTTCCCGAACTCTAATAATTTCCATACTTTATTCTTAGGCCTTGGCTGCCCGACAAGGAGGAGCCGCGAGATGTTCTCATTGATAGTGGATCGCCCGAGCTTCATCGCCCGGGAGTTGGTGAAATTGATTGCTCTCCCTCATCTTTTTCCGGCTCCTGTTCTTCCGGTTGGCTCTCTTCTGAGGGGGGCTCCCTCTGTCCTTCAGGCACCACGGCCTCTGCCATCTGTCTCATGGATTGCACTTCTTCGGACTTTGCTTCGAGCTCACTGCGCAGCCTCTGTTGTTCCGCTTGAAGCTCTTTGATCTGCTTGTTCAGGCCGTCCACTACCTGATGATGCTCCTTGTCGGTCTTCACCATGCGGCGCCGCTCTCTGACCCACTTGAGCTGGGTGATGAAATCTCCCACCGCGGCGATGATGATCCCCACGGATACGCAGATGGTCACCAGTTCCCAGAACGCGACCGTGATGGGCTCAGTCAATCCGAAGTAGTTGATCTGGAGCACCACGTCCTTGTTTTTCATGAAGAGCGATATAACGAATATCACAAAGGCCAGTTCAATGAGTCGCTTGATCAGTCTCATGGTTCCCCCTCTCACGCCGAATCCGGAAACAGACGTTGGAAGCCCTCGCGCAATTTGCGGCACGTGCTCACCATGTCCTCAGGAATCACCCTGGTATCCGCCAGGACCGACATCATGTTCGTGTCACCCCGCCAACGGGGCACTACATGATAGTGCAGATGTTCTTCAATGCCTGCGCCCGCGTCGACTCCGATGTTTACGCCGACATTGAAGCCGACCGGCCGCATTGTTTCCCTGAGGACCTCGATGGCCCGACATACTTCCTGGATAAGGAGGCTGTTCTCCTCCGGGCCGAGCTCGCAGATATCGGAGACGTGCCGGTAAGGACAGATGAGGAGATGGCCGTTGCTGTACGGAAACTTGTTCATTATGGTGTATGCGCCTGCTGCCCGGTGAACGATCAGATTTTGATCGTCCTCTGACGACTGGGGCTTGTCGCAGAAGATGCATCCGGGTTCCTTCTCTTTGCCCAGCACGTAATTGATCCTCCAGGGAGCGTAGAGTCTTTCCATTGCTCTTCTTCGCCGCGGGTGCCTTTCGGCAGGAGCGATTCAGCCGAAGGTCTCTGATCGGGAGATAATTCCCCCGAACCGTCACCCTTGGTCGAGGGAAATGACCTTTCCCTCCATTTCGTCTCCGGCAATCTCCAGTATCCCCACGGTGCCGGTTCCGCGGGCGCCTCTGATATGGGCCGCACCGGGATTGAACATTGATATTCCGTCCACACGGCCCCAAAAGGGAACATGAGAATGCCCAAAAACAATCACGTCCGGCTTGGGAGCGGGGAATCGCTCCACGATTCTTTTTTTCAGCCCGTCTTTCGATCCCCATCCATGGATCAATCCGATCCGTTTTCCGTCGGCAGGTATCACCCTCATATTGGGCAGCAAACCCGCCACCTCGTAGTCATCCATGTTACCGGAAACGGCAATGACACCCCGTTCCTCGAGGCGTTCCAGTACACTGCGGGTGACGATATCGCCGGCATGAAGGATCATGTCGGTACCGGCAAAGAGTTCTTCCAGGATGAAGTCCAGCACAGGGTGGGGAGACCGCAAATGTGTGTCAGAAAGTACACCGATTTTCATGGCCATTCGTTCCAGCTCAACTATCGGCGGGAACTTCCGTTGACGGACTTGAGTACCATTTCACCTCCAACAACGATTTTCTCTCCGGCAATGAGGACAATTCCACCAACATCAGTATAGTCCCCAGCCCTGTCAAAGACTGACGTGGCCAGCTCGCCCCTCGTCAGTCGCACCCCGATATCCCTGGCAAAGGCCGAAGCGCAGCATGCGGACCTGGAGAGAACTGTCACCGCATGAATACCTTTTCCCGGCACAAAGGTCGAAAGGCCGAACGGCCTCTTGAACGCGGGAACGGACAGGATGAGCTTCTCGTGAAGAGGTGAGCCCTGGGCGTACAGATACACATCGAGAGGTAACGAGCTCCGGACAAAGGAGTCTCCCCCGCTGGAAACCACCAGATCGGTCGAGTCAGGCAAGAGGTCCCGGCCCACGAAGTCCGCCATGGCTCCGCTCATGCACGACATCGGTGCAACACCCGTGGCGCGGCTTGCCAAATCACTGTACCTGACGATTTCCGGCGCGGAAGCCAGGACTTGTATGGGCGCGGCAGCTTCGCGAAATGCCGGATGTTGGCGAAGGTACTCCTCGATCTGGTACCGATAGCGGAAGACCGAGTCCTTTGCCTTGGCGCCAAAATCATTCTGAGCTTGAATGAAGAGATTGGTTTCCCGAACCTCCACCTCGAAGCTTGACAACTGATCCAGCCGGATTCGATTCCGGTAGCTCTTTCGCTCATAAATGTCATAAATGGACGGCATGGCCCCGACCCGACCTTTGCTTGGCGGGAGTTATTTTTTGAATCCTATGGATCACTTACCGGTGATTATTCATCGGCCACCGAGAGCGTGTCAAGAATAATTTCCCCTCTGAGCCTGGGAAGATCACCCTGTTGACGCTCATTCGCCCCCGGCATATCCCGGCTCCGTCAGGTCCTACTCCTCTATCGTCACGCTTTTCGAACACGCGGGCGACGCTTCCCGTCCGATGAAAAAGAGCGCGCCTTCCGTGTCTCAATCGTTTCCCCGGCCCTGCACTCCCCCTCTCATGAGCATCTGCAGATCGTACGCCCTCACCTGGCTGCGAGAGCGGAGGAACGAAAGCCAATCGGTCTTCTTCCGTTCCACCGTGATCAGTCTTTTGCCGGAGAGTCCCGGCAGGTGGGCCACGGTGAAATCGGTAATCATTCCTGGAACTTTTGGAGTGCTCCACCTCTCCTCGAGACTGTCCCCATTCCAAACCAGGGCGAACACCTGGCCCTCTTCGAGCATTTTCGACCGGGAGAGAAGCCGCATGGTCTTGGACCGGTGAGCGATCACGAGGATCTCGTAGATCCGGTCATGATCGAGATCCAGGGCCATAATGCGCGGCCTGAAGTACACCTTCTCCGCGTTTTCCATCATGACCGATGCGCCGTCGGACCTCCTCTCGGGACCTGTTCGCCTCAGGAGAATGTCTGAGCCCCCATAGAATTCCTTGGAGAGAAACAATCTCTTCCCGGCCGGAGTGTACAGGCGCAAGTGCTCATCGCGGTCGTACACGGCAATCACCGGCTTACGCTTTCCCTCAAAATCTCCGATTGCAAAGCCGAAAATGGGAATCTTCAAGGGGACGCCGAAGCGACCGGTGACCTTCAGCTCGTCTCCCTTGTCCTCGAGCCGGAATATGGGGCCCTCGTACATCCGATAGATTCCCCTTTTCTGTCCCAGGAGTATCGGGCCCTGGGTCGGATAGATAATCACCCGAAGATAATAGGGGAAGTCTTGCACCGCGGGGACAAGCTTGCCGTTGCGGTACTCCAAAACGAAGGAGGCGATTGCGCCCCGATTCTGGGCCGTGACATAGATCCGTGCGGGGCCGCGTTTTCTTATCTTGGCCACATCCACACTTTTGAGCTCGAGATTTCCATGACTATACTGGGCCGTTAGGACCATCTTCCTGTCTGCCATGCGGTAGAGATAGACCGTGCTGGGATCGATCAGGACAATATCGTTCCTCCCGTCCCCGGTGACATCACCGATCCCCATGCCTACGGCAAGGATGTTCATCACCTTGCTTCGCAGATCTCCTCTCCTTTGGATCCCGCATCTTGAGCGGTGGCCGGCGTGCGCCAGCCTTCGTCATGCCCCGCGCCGCGTTTCCCGAAACGGGAGTCGCGGCTGGTGGCGGCGCCGATGGTGTTCGAAATCCCGGGCTCCCG
>JARRRG010000276.1:0-6004 GCA_037380965.1 Deltaproteobacteria bacterium | reverse complement strand
GTCACCGGCCAGACAACCTCGAAAGGGCAAGATCGCCACACAACTCACGACAGACGCCCGGTCAGGGCGAGCATGGGGCGAATTGGGATCAATGGCTCTCTCCCCCAGATTGAACGTAATCGGGGCCGCAAGGAGGGACGCTCAAGAACCTCACAATGCTCCACAAATCCAACACAACTGCAAGACGCGTCGGCCGGCTATCGGATCGAATCAGCTTCCCTTTCAGGTAAGAGAATCATGTATACGATAATCGAGATCAGAAAGGACTTTTTTCTTCTCAAATATGGCGGAAAGACTTGGCCGACGTCCTCCAACATCTATGTAATTTCTGACAAGCACGGTTTGACTATCATCGACACGGGCTTGAACAAGGAAGATTGCTTCAATGGATTCCATTCCGGTATACGAGAAGTCGGTTTTGAACTGTCAGATGTTCACATATCATCTTAACGCATGGGCATACAGACCACATCGCCGGTACCAATAGCATCAAGAAGTATTGCAAGGCACGAATATTCCTGCCTGAAAAATCGATTCCTGAAGCCACCGATGCTGAAGTGCAGGAGCAGGCTGTTCTTCCGGACAGCGTGCGGGAGATCTCGCTCACACTCCGGAACTATGACATACTGGACAACTTCGACAAGACTTGTGGTGAATGGGTGCTGAAGAAAGACGACATTTCAGCAATTAACGATGGTGACGAATTGCAGGCCGGAGCATATACATTTCAGGCTATTCCGACATCTGGTCATGACATTGGGATGATGGTGTTCTATGAGCCAAGCAGAAAGTTGTTATTGACCGCGGATCTCCTGAAGGGCCTACGCCCCGGCAACGCGCTTCCATGGTACTCATCCTCGGCCGGGGGTCCTGGAGAGTACTTGGCAAGCCTTGACATGGTTGAGAAGCTCTCCGTCAAGGATGCATTGCCATCGCACGGAATCCTCAAAGGATCGTTTATCGAAGCTGTTGGGCATACCAGAGACGCGATACTCAAAAGAGAAGCCGAGATTGTTGCTTCCCTGAAAAACGGTCCGAAAACCTGTGACCAACTGGACAATATCCTCTTCAGCCCTATCCTGTTGGAAGTCTGCCTTTCGGCGCCTTCAGCCCTATCCTGTTGGACGTCTGCCCATGGATTTCGAGCGTAACTGAATCTCACCTCGTGGAACTCGAAAAGGACGGTGTTGTCAAGAAGGACTGTCTGGAGTACTCGCTCGCGGGTTAAGCGAGGGAAGACTCATGCTTAGCCCCCCACAGCCGCTATTCCAGCGACCTTGCAGGGGAGCTCCGGCAGGTTTCCCTTGCGACCATTGAGCTGCATCGTACACTTGGTGACCAAAGTGTTCGATACTCCCATCAAAATCAAAAAGCGCGTTGAGCTTCCATGCCTGAACCTTTGAGTTCCTGTCCCAGACGGCCCTGCAGTATTCGGCAGCGATATCGCTTCCGCGCTTGGTGGACACCGGTTGCACCCAATTACCTTGAAGATTCCAAAAGCTGTATGCCGCGAAGTCTGCATAACGAAAGAGCTTCTCTTTGGAAAGCTTTTCTCGTTCTCTTTGCACGCGGTTGTTCATCTCGGACTCCTGTGTGTTTTTGGGAGAGCTGAAGACAGTTGGGCAGTCGATTCCTCATGTACGAAACTCAGACAGATCTATCCCCGGTTTCGCAGCATGATTTGGGGCAGCGCAAGATGTTCCGTCTCAACCGCTGGATGAGCCCTGATCAGCATTGTGCCCGCGCGCATTGAACGCGGTAGCGCCTGGAACCTTCTGGCCCTTTCCGAGCTCAAAACAACCCACCAGCGAGACGAAAATGCGTTCAAGCGGAAAGTGAGCCAGGCCAAGTTTCCGTTGCTCAAGACCCTCGATCAGTTCGATTTTTCGCCTATCGTGTCTCTGAGCAAGGCCACGGTCTTGAACCTGGCCCAGGGTGAGTACATCAGGAAGAAGGAAAACCTCATCTTGATGGGCAACAGCGAAACCGGCAAGAGCCATCTGGCGACGGCCTTGGGACTCATCGCCCTGCCCATCACGCTCACATCCTGACCATGAATGCCGAAAGCCTTCAAGAATGATTCCTGTCAAGGCCGCCGGGGATGGGACCTGGGCGCAGCTCTTCTTTCATCGGGCATCGTGTGGTAGACTACTACTATTGGGCTTCCCAAAAACAAATTGGTTTTGAAGGAGCCCCATCTTGGCCCAAGATTCGGGAAACGAATCAGTCTGCCTTGGCCGGGGATCTCAAAGTGGAATCAATCAGAGTAGCTATTGCAGGCGTTGGAAATTGTGCAAGCTCGCTCTTGCAGGGTATCGAGTTCTACAGGAACAGGTCCGCCAAGGACTCGCTAGGTTTGATGCATTGGGATATCGGGGGGTACAAGCCCTCCGACATTTCCGTGGTGGCAGCATTCGATATAGACAGGAGAAAAGTGGGCAAAGATCTGGCGGAAGCGGTGTGGTCACCACCGAATTGCACGATGCACTTTTGCGACAACGTTCAATCGACAGGCGTGAGAGTGAGGATGGGACGGGTGCTTGACGGTATCTCCGACCACATGAACGAATACCATGAGAGCCTCACTTTTTTGAGGTCTGAAGAGCCGGAACCGGAAAAAGAAGAAGTAGTGAGGGTACTCCGCGATGCTAAGGCACAGATCGTGCTGACGTACCTGCCGGTCGGGTCGGAAGAAGCAACTCGATTCTACGCGGAATGCGCTCTGGATGCAGGCTTGGGTCTCATCAACAATATACCTGTATTCATAGCCAGTGATCCGACGTGGGGAAACCGCTTTGCCGAGCGACATCTTCCTATTATCGGAGACGACATCAAATCCCAACTTGGTGCAACCATTGTTCACCGATCTTTGGCCGATCTCTTCCGAAAAAGAGGGGTGAAGTTGGACAGGACGTACCAGTTGAATACCGGGGGAAACACTGACTTCCTGAATATGCTCGATCGTAATCGCTTGTCATCCAAGAAGGAGTCTAAAACCAAGGCGGTGCTATCGGTGGCAGGTGATGACATTCGGATTGACAACATCCACGTAGGGCCTAGCGACTACGTGCCCTGGCAAAAGGACCGAAAGGTCTGTTTTATCCGGATGGAGGGAAGGATTTTCGGGCATGCGCCGGTTGAACTGGAACTCCGTCTGTCCGTGGAGGATTCCCCCAATTCGGCCGGCGCGGTTATTGACGCCATTCGCTGCTGCAAGCTCGCTCTTGACCGGGGTGAGTGCGGCGTTCTGTACGGTCCTTCTGCTTACTTGATGAAACACCCTCCTCGGCAATACCCCGACGAAGAAGCCTATCGCATGACCGAGGAGTTCATCAAGCGCGCAGAGAAACCTGCGAATCCAAATTCATTGCCCAAAGAGCTTGATCGTGAGTGACTATGACTCGTTGATATCGACTGTTCCTGGGGGAATCGCTACTGCCGAGTCGGTAAGGCGACGTATCCGTCTGGCAATCGAGGGCTCCCCCGTACCTGAAGACCCCGTGCATTCCTTGAATACCTTGCAGTGGCTTCTTCAGATCGCGCCGCACGCCGACGAAGCCCTGCGGATAGCAGCACTCGGGCACGACATCGACCGCGCGGCAGGTCCAAGGCGCGTCAGGAAAGCCGACTTCGAAGATTTTGAGGAATTCAAGGCTGCCCACGCCAAGAACAGTGCCCAGATTCTCTTGGAACTTCTTGAGGAATGCGGGGTAGAAAAGGCGGTGAGAGAAGAGGTGTTTCGACTTGTGTGCCTCCATGAAACAGGGGGAGATGAAAGGTCAAATCTTCTTAGGGACGCTGACAGCCTGTCGTTCTTTGAGGTGAATCTTCCCCATTACTTTGCCCGTCACGGCATGGAAGCAGCCCTTGAGCGTAGCGTCTGGGGCTACATGCGCTTGTCACGAGAGTTACAAGGGGTGGTGAAAGGATTCAGCTATGACGACGAGCGTCTGAATACCCTGGTTCAGCAAGTAGTGGCGGCAGTGGAAGAGTGACTGGAGGAAGTTGCGCTCAAACATCCCCGGTCTATTGGATTTGGAGGAAAGGTGCATGAACGTTTGACTTGGTGCTTACCTGCAGCCCATTAAGATCGCGTCCAACGTTTGTTTGCTCTTACTCTCTGCAGAGCCGATTGAGGACCTTCGGAAGCCCGGCCCTCGTTAGGAGGGCGCACACACGGTTTCACGGTTCTCCGACGGATTCGAAAATGAGGAGCCGGTGTGGGACCGCTGAAGAAAATAGGCATAAAGAAGGATTGGATTTATGAGGTGATTGTCTCGACATATTGCGATAATAATCGCCCCAATGCAGCACCCATGGGAATTTGGACCAATAATTTCCATACACTTATTTTGGAAATATATAAGAATAGCAAAACACTGGAAAACATCATGAGAGTGGGGGAGTTTGCAGTAAACCTCGTGTCCGACGTAGCGATGTTTTATGAAGCGCTCTTCAACAAAGAGAGAATAGCCTATGAAAATTCGCCGAGGATTAATGCCCCGGTAATCAAGAATGTTCCTTCGGTCTTGGAGCTCAGGCTGAAGGACATGACAGAGAAAGAGAACAGCTTTCGTATAGAGTCCACACCAAGCCACATCCAAATAGAGGGCACCGTAAAGTTGATCAATAGGGCCCGACCTCTCGTCTTGGAGAGTCTTATACTTGCCACGAGATCGTCTTATCTGCCGGCACCGATGGTTCGAGAGACCCTAAAAGACAACTGCAGGATTATAAGGAAGGTTGCCCCTGGTTCAAAATATGACGACATTATGAGGAAACTTGTTGACCGCTTCGGAGTCAGTTGAGAAGAGCTCTCGCAATTTCCGGGAACACGCTTTTTCATGTATCGATCGGTATTGCGGCGGAACCCAATAAGTACCCCTCGACAGGCCATTTTCCCTTCATGCTCCCCTGTTCATAGCCCCGCATTCCTCGTCGAGCCCCTGCCGCTCACGGCAGCATTGACGGAGCTTGGCTCAGCAGGAAATCTCCAGCTTCTCCACCGACGGTCAGGCGATGGTGGACTCTACCGGTCCGTGGGATCACTCGCTCCAGACTTCCCCGGGCGACTGCCGCCTCCCCGATCCGTGCCTGATCACTGAAGCGACCTCGAAAGGCAAGCACTTCTCGCAGGTCGGTTTCCGGTCTTCGATCCAGAAACACCACGTCCTCAGTGCCGTAGCTGCAGGGGGTGAAGATGGCATCTCGGTCATCGCTCACTCTGAACTCAATCGTGGCTCTTCCCAGTGGCTCAAAACACGGATCACCGTACCGTTCCCGGCACTGCTCGTTCCGTTTCACAAAACGGATGAAGTATTGAATTCCAGCAAAGTAGCCCTCGTTCACCTTTCGGGACTGGAGTCGAGCGAAGTCGGAGAAAGACAGCGGTGTATCTGTTCGATGTGAGGCATGCAGGGCACGCAGCGTCTGAGTGTCAGGGCCACGACCCGGACCTGAGGATCTATTCAAGAGCTGACGAAGTGAGGCATGCACGGTCCGGCATTCCTGCTCGCCATAGACGGTAACGTCGAGGTCCGACTCCTTTCGATGCAACTTAACCAACAGGGAACCAGAAATGCCAAGCCGTCCCATGGGAACGCCTGAAGTGTCCTGCAGCAGGCCGGTGAACGCGAGAGCATTCTCCTCCAGCGGGTCAGCGGCCCCCCGTTTGAGGATATTCGCCAGTCTACGGCAAGGATCATATACTTCTCGTATATGCTGCCGTGGAACACCTTGCAGCTCCATTCCGAAAACAGGGTCGTAATTGAGGTAGGTTGGAAATCGGGATTTCAGAATTTCCTGTTGCTCCTCGAACCGGTACACGCGACGATAGGATGTTTCCCCTCGTTTCCGGTCTCCTCTGGAATCCGGGATGAACCGGAGGTAAGCAATCAACCGATCGGGAGGGTGGACCAAGCCTTTGACCGTGAAGATCAGCCCCTCCAGGGTTTCTACTGAAAATCCTTCGGCTGCATTCTCCGTTCGCACTCTCGGCCATATC
>JARRRG010000275.1:0-5410 GCA_037380965.1 Deltaproteobacteria bacterium | reverse complement strand
AGTGAGCTGGTAGCCCAGCAATATGGCGCGTTCCTCAAAGGTACTGCGTCCGGAGTGCTCGGACAACAGAGGAGAGGAGTGGTCGACGCCGGCGGAGACGGGGCTCATGATGCTGTCGGCATTCTTCGCATCGGCATTTCGATTCGCGTGCTCGCCTGAGCCGGGAGTGACTGCGGCAGCTCCCGCGGGCGCCTTGCTCGGCTGAAGAGGAATGCCGGTGATTGTGCTTATGAGGCGGCTCGCGCGGGGAATCTCCTCTTCAACGATCCCCGTCTGCAACTGGAAGGCCTTTTCGCGGATTTTGAGAATCATCGCGATCTGCTCAAGCGCGGCATTTCCCGCCCGTTCGCCAATGCCGTTGAGGGCGCATTCCACCTGACGCGCGCCGGCTCTCGCCGCGGCAACTGAGTTGGCCACTGCAAGCCCAAGGTGATCGTGACAATTGACGGAGATGATGACGTCGTTAATGCCGGCTACGCTGCTCCGCACATATTTGACCAGCCGATCCATCTGGTCGGGATAGGCATACCCACGGGAGTCAATGAGGTTTATGGTTCCGGCGCCCGCGTCGACAGCGGTTTGAATGACCTCGCACATGAACCGGACATCAGTTCGGGTGGCATCCTCGAAGGAGAACTGCACCCAATCGGAGAAGGATCGTGCCATGCTCACGGCTCGAGCGGTATATTCGATGACCTGATCGCGGGACATGTTCACTTTGCGTGTCAGGAGAATGTCGCTGGTGGGAATGAAGGTGTGGATGCCGGGTAAATGAGCCTGTTCAACAGCGATCCATGCGGCTTCGATGTCCTCGAGCACAGCACGAGCCCGGGCGACCACTCGCGCGGTCTTGATCTGTTTCGCAACGAGCCGAACCCCCTCTTCATCGCCCACCGACCGGGCCGGAAACCCCGCTTCGATGCCATCCGCGCCGAGCTTCTCGATCTGCCGTGCCACCACCAGTTTCTCCTGCGGGCTCATGGCCTCTATAGGGGATCGTTTGTAGCCGCGGAGAGTGGTGTCAAGTATGAGAAGTCGTGCCGACATTCCGTCTCCAGCCGTCCGTTGGCCGTCGGATATCCGTAGTGACTGCTTACCCCGGCCTGAGTCAGATTACAACGGTTTCATGACCCCGTCGATCATTCTGAGAATCTGAGAGGGGGAAAACCCTGAGGGAGGCGACTCTGCAACCGAAAGCCAACGCCATGACGAGATCGCACAAGGCCCGAGATTCCTCGTTCAAGAGGTTGCCTCTACATCCTTTCTTTCAGCCTCTCGCTCCGCCTGCTGCAAGCGCTTCTTCGCGCGCTGGTGGAGCGTCACCGTCAAGACAGGGCCGGAGATTACATAGGCGGCAAGGAGAAAAAAAGGGACAACAAAAGGCGATGCGGCAATCAGGGCCAAAAGGAGGACAAATCCTACCGTGGAACTGAACGGTTTTTGCTTGGCGAATCCCAGGTCCTTGAAGGCATGGAACTTCACCTGGCTGACCATGAGGTACGAGAGCGCAAAATTGAGTAAAAGCAGTGGCAGCCGGTAATGCACCCCGTTGAGCCCCAATTTATGAAAGAATAGTACCGTAACCGCGATCATGGCTGCCGCCGCGGGAATGGGAAGGCCGATGAAACGCTTCGGGTCGATTTGTCCGGACTGCACATTGAACCGTGCGAGCCTCAATGCACCGCATGAAACGAAAACAAACGCGCTTACCCATCCCACACGCCCGTACGGGGCTAGTGCCCAGATGTACATGAGAAGGGCCGGGGCAACGCCGAAAGAGATCACGTCGGCGAGAGAGTCGAGCTCCAAGCCGAATCGAGTCGTGGTTTTTGTCAGTCGCGCGACTTTGCCGTCGATGCCGTCAAAAAAAGCCGCGGCCAGGATCAAGGCCCCAGCCAATACAAAATTCTCGTTTATCGCGGAGATGATGGCATAGAAGCTGAGGAAAATGCTGGTCAAGGTAAGAAGAGAAGGAAGGATGAAGATTCCTTTCTTCATCTTGTTGATACGAATTCTCTTTTTCTGACGGGCCACGGACTGATCGTCCCCGGTTTCGGACTTCTTTCCTCTCCTGAAAAAGTTTTGTTTTTTCCGATTGTTTGTTGCCATGATACGCGGCCCCGGTCGGATCGTCTTCTCTCGTCATTGCGGTGCGATCATTCCAGGCAACCATCCCTTCTTGCCGGCGGCAAAACGCCTCGCACGGGAGGGACGGCCCAACACTATGATCTTACAACACCGGTGCTTCCTGAAACGGACGTCGGCCTGAAAAAGGCTACACCACCCCTTCGATGTACGCACGACCGGAGCGACAAGACGCGCGCTCCTGTACACCTCATTATTATTGGTTAATTATAAATCCTTTGGTAAGAGATCGCAAACAATTAACCACGATTATTCTTACGGAAGACGGCTATGGTTACGGGTTTTTGGCAGCGATCACCGTCCGACCGGCACTCACGCGCGTACCCACCTCAACTCGGAAAGAGAATTCTTCGGGCACGTACACATCGAGCCGTGAACCAAATTGAATCAAGCCAATCCGTTCGCCCCTGCGGACCCGATCTCCCTCGCCCACCCAGCAGCAGATCCGTCTCGCAACTTTCCCCGCGATCTGCACCACCTCCAGCACGCCGTCATCTCCCTCGATAACGAGCGAATTATGCTCATTCTCAAATGAAGCCGCGTCTTCGCGGGCATCGAGGAATGTCCCGGGACGGTACGTGATCTTGCTCACTGTCCCGGAAACAGGACTGCGATTGACGTGGACGTCAAAGATGGACATGAAGATGCTCAGCCGCTGGAGGGGGAATTGGCTCAGATTGTCCGATCGGGCATCGCGAACGATTTCAATCACCTTACCGTCCGCTGGAGCGAGCACGGCGTGATCGGGGCCCTGGGGAGGCGATCGTTTGGGATTTCGGAAAAAGAGCGCCACCGCGACGCCGAGAATGAGGAAGAGGAGAGCTAACCATGAGTAGTTGAACCACCAAAAGGCCACAGCGCAGAGAGCCGGAGGGATGATGTACGGGTATCCTTCCCTCGCTACAGGCTCGTAATGACCCGCCCGAGCGATCATCAAGACATCCCCGGTTGCTGGCGGATTCTTCTCAGGATACGCTCGATGCCGTCACGGCCCTTCAATTTCTTTTTCTGAAGAGTCTTGCGTTCGACCTCCTCAGTGGTGGAGAGGTATACCCTGCTGTTGAACCGTTCGAGTTGTTCCTCGAACTCGAGATGCTCCTCCCAGAGTTTCTTCAATTCGGGATCACGGTCCTTCCATTGCTCGATCAAATCCAGGTCCCTCTTTTCCATTGCAACGTCCTCTCCCTTGGCCGACGGCCATTTTTCCCCTTTTGTATATAAGCGTGACCGAGTTTTGTCAACAAAACCGGCCAATCAACTATTCCAGTGGCGGGTTTCCCTCGCTGTGCCAAAGGATTGAGACTCGAGAACCCGTCGTATTGCAGAGGGGTGACAGCCGAAAGCTCTCCTTCCGGATCGAAAGAATTCCCGGGCCGCGGGTACGATCGTTTTATCCTCGGATGTTCAGCTTGTGGAAGCGAAGTGATATACTCCGGGACAAATCATACCCGCGGGGGGAGGCGATCACGTAAAACGAGCGCTCACCGGTCAGGCGGCAGGATCGTACGCGCTTCAGGGGCGGAGAGGTTTTGATATGGTGGCCGGCGAAACTCTTTGTGGGACGGTTGATGAGGCGGCAATAGGCGATACCCTGGTCAGCCTGGGGATCGGCCCGATATCGAGAAGCCATTCATTGGAGATGGCTCAGTTGACCCGCGAGTACCATCCCGCGCACGTCATGCCTCGGCCCGCCGGTGTTGGCGGATCCCCGGGGCCGACTCTCCATCCTCTGTGGATTTCAAGCCTCCTGGACCGGGCACTTGCGAAAATCTGCGAGCGATCAAGAGTCATTGAGCTGTCGGTGGATCATCGGAATACCCCCGAGGAGGGTGATTCGCTCACGCTCGCGGCAAGGCTGGCCGAGCGGAATGATGAATCGGGCCGTATTCGCGTTCGGTTTGAGGTCATGAATCAGAGGCGAAAGGAACTGGCACGAGGGTAGTGAGAGAGCGCGCTCTGTCGACGCTCGATTGCCCCGGAAAACTTCGTCGCGGGCGACCGAGAGAAATAAGGTTGCAAGCGGGGCCGCCATTGCCGTATTTTATCTGATGGAGTGGTGCTCGCGTCTCTCGCCTGTCAGCCAGATTAAGTGCCTCCTCTGGGGAGGCGACGCTGAGAAGTGGCTTGCAGGAGGAGGCGCCACTCTGCCAACACACCTCCTCATCCAATATTTTTGTCTAAGGAAGGTGGCATATGGGAGGATTACCACAGGTAAAGTATTCGGGACAGATCAGAGAAATAAAGATCGGAAAGACAGGTTCGGAGGTGGTCGTCGGGGGGGAGACCGGTTACAACTTTTACTCCTTTGAAGGGAAGATGCCGAACCCGCCCAAGCTGGCGCTTCAAATTCTGGATATAGAACCTGAGGAGTGGGCGCCCGCTGCCGTTGAGCCATTCAAGGATGTTATAGGTGATCCGGTGGCCTGGGCCAAGAAATGCGGGGAAGAATACAAGGCAGACATCGTAGCCCTTTGGCTTGCCGGTACAGACCCGAACGGTAAGGATCTCCCCCCGGAGCATGCCGCGGAGCTGAGCAAGAAGGTGGTAGAGGCCATTAACGTCCCCCTCATCGTATGGGGCACGTCCAGTGACGAAAAGAACATCGAGGTGCTCAAGGCGGTCTGCGAAGCCTGCGAGGGGATGAACCTGGTAATCGGACCGCTCACCGAAGGAAATTACAAGCAGATCGGCGCATCCGCCATCGCGTACAAGCATGTTGTTGCCGCGAACTCTCCGATTGACATCAACCTTGCCAAACAGCTCAACATTCTCCTCGAGAATCTCGGGGTTCCCGAAAATAAGATACTCATCGATCCGACCACGGGGAGTGTCGGCTATGGCATGGAATACTGCTACTCGATCATGGAGAGGATCCGCCAGTCAGCGCTGACGCAGAATGATGAGAAACTCCAATATCCCATCATCAACAACGTGGCCGAAGAGGTATGGAAGACCAAGGAAGCCAAGCTTTCCACGGATGAGGCTCCCACACTCGGCGATGCAGAGATCCGTGCAATCAACCTCGAAGCGATTACCGCCATAAGCGCGCTCCAGGCCGGGTCGGACGTGCTGATCCTGCGACACCCCCAGAAATTGGAGCTTGTCTGGAATTATCTCTCAGACATTATGGTTGACACCGATCTAGAGTCGATGCAGGTAGACCTCTCGTTGGCGCCACCGCCCACGCCTGCCAAGGCCGCACCCGCAGCGGCGAAGGCTGCCCCGGCCAAGGCGAAACCGGCGCCGAAAAAAGCCGCTCCAAAGC
>JARRRG010000274.1:0-4367 GCA_037380965.1 Deltaproteobacteria bacterium | reverse complement strand
ACGTCCGATCTCGTCCCACTCAGCTTCTTATGGAGTAAATTGAACTACGTCTGAGAGTGGCACGTCACCCGACAGCTTCGCGCAAGTCGCTGTTCAACCCCGACACAACCGTCGTTAATCACACGAATAACCAAATGGATACATCGAGGAGTACACGATCTGCCGCCGATATTGCGACGTCGGGGGCTCCACTGTCTCCGCGAGCACCACCGGGATCATGAAGTCCATCATAGGCAAGATGATGGACTGCTCGTTCGTGCGGGCGGCCGCGCGGGAACGCGGAACGCCGGTACCTGAGCAGGATGGCAAGGAGAATCAAAAAATGGCGGGAATGGTTTCCTAGGGTGACTAGATGTTGCGATATCGAATGGGCCGGAGATTGATTTACCAAGCAATAAGCTGACTGACAGAGTCTTTCCCCCTGTCAGGTGAGAAGGCCGTGAGATGCCAGGTAAAAGGCCTGCCGCTGGCCTTATACTCTCTGACCAACTGAGCTATTTTCAGCACCTGAACTTTGACGCCGGGAAGGGTTCTTCGACGAATCGTGCAGCGCTCAATGATGTCGAACCATGTCTCCACGTGGTTGAACCGGGACGCAAGGGGCAGTGCGGGTCTGATAGCGAGCCCTGTTGGTAAGCGAATCTCGCTTGATCGAATACGTGGTCAGGCCCTGCTCCTTGGCCACGTCGTCCAGGGTGGCGGAGCGATAGCCCTTCTCGTGAAATATGGTGACGGCCGTGTCGATAATTCGTTGCTTTCGCAGGCTTCTGTCGAGGCTTTTGAAATCGGTTTGCTGATTCATCTGTCACTCCCGTTCATCGGTTCGGGCCCGGGCTTCGCGGTTGGTTCATGGCTGGGGCGAGATCAGACAACACGCCCGCCCCCCTGAACACGGGACGAGAACCGGCCGCTGGAGGTCCTCCTCTGCGGGTCGCCCTCGCGTGACGATATGGTCACGCCACGATTATTGCACGTCCGTAGATGAGGAGTGGAGGAGGGGCAAAAAAGAACTTGACTCCTCTGAGACGCCACTGGTATTTTAGTAACTGGTTAGTTGACCCTGCTTACTCGTTAGTAACCTATGCGGGCCCCAAAGTCAAGACCGAGAATCTGATCTCAGGATCGCAACCTCTCGCCTGCTCCCGCGGCAGGCGGGGGGATCGCGGCCCTGCCACGGTTCTACGGTCTCAGCCCGAACGAAACATTTTCCCGTTTTCATCAGTCGTTCCCCCGGGGGAATGAGGAGGAGAACGATGAGTCGAGGGCATGCGTCGAAAGTTATTCCAGATGGCACGTGCGATGTCAATTGGGACGAGTACCTCAAATCATATTACGACAAACCTCAGAGTGCGAGGACCTGGTCGGGATATGAGGTCAATGAGTTGTACGGTCCTGAAGACAGGGCCGGCGAGCAGTACGATCGGGATATAGGAGACGCGGGAGCGTACCCGTTCACCCGCGGCATTCACCGGAACATGTTTCGCGGCCGGTACTGGACGCGGCGTGAAGTCGTTGGCATCGGGTCACCTGCCGACACTCACGAGCGGGCCGCGTTCTGCTTCGAGCATGGAGGTTCCGGTCTGAACACGATCGCGGACGTGACTTACGAAATGGGCCTGGACGCGGATCACCCCTGGGCGCAAAACGAGGTTGGGCTGACCGGCGTGAACATCACCTCGATCAAGGACATGGAGACCCTCGTGGGTGATATTCCCCTGGATAAGGTGAGCTGGTCGGTCATCACCGCGTCCACCGCGGCCGCGGCCACGATGGCGCAGTACGTCGCGGTAGCTCAACAGAAGGGTTATGACATTGGTACTCTTCGGGGCTCCATCCAGAATGACCCCATTCACTTCCGCTATTGCGGGTTCAGGCCCGCGTGCCCGCTCGATCTCTCGATCAAGCTGGGCGCGGACGTTATGGAGTTTTGCACGAGGCGGATGCCCAAGTGGTACTACACCACGGTGAACATGTACGACCTGAGGGAGCAAGGCATAACCGCTCCGCAGGAGGTCGCGTTCGGCCTTGGCATCGCGAAGTGTTACATTGACGAGTTGATCAGGCGGGGACTGAGCATCGATGAATTCGCGCCGCGATTCACCTTCTACGTTTCCTGCCATGTGGATTTCTTTGAAGAGATCGCCAAGATACGGGCTGCCAGACGGATGTGGGCCAAGATGCTCAAGGAGACGTACGGCGCCAAAGACCCACGTTCCATGCAGTTCCGTTTCGCGGTTCACACCGCGGGATGCTCCCTCATCCCCCAGCAGCCGCTGAACAATCTTGTCCGCATCGCATATGAGGCCCTGGCCGCGGTGCTCGGCGGGGTGCAATCATTGCATTGCTGCTCGTACGACGAACCGATGTGTCTGCCCACGGAAAAAGGCCATCTCCAGGCCCTGCGGACCCAGCAGATACTCGCGTACGAGACCGGCGTCACCAACGTGGCAGATCCGTTGGGCGGATCGTACTTTGTGGAGAGCCTCACCGACAAGATCGAAGAGGAGGCGCTCAGGGTCATGAAGCAGGTCGAGGACGTGGGAGGCATGGAGGAAGCGATCAGGACCGAGTGGCTTGACCGTCAGTTCGAGACCGAGGCGGTCACGCGCCAGAAAGAGGTGGATAACGGCGAAAAGCTGGTGGTGGGCGTGAACATCTTCGACTCGGAGCAGGAGACGACAACACCTCTGGGGGTGCAACGGATCGCGGAACAGTCAGGCCGGCAGCAGATCGAAGATGTGATGGAACTGAAGAAGACCCGGGACATGGCCAAGCTTGCCGACGCCATCAAGCTCCTGCGGGACGACGCCGCGGACGGCAAGAACACGATACCGGCCATGATTGAGGCCACCAAGGCCAATGCAACTACCGCTGAGCTCCTGGGAACCGTGCGGCAGGTATTCGGCTATCCCTACGATCCGATGGAAATCATCGAATCGCCCTTTAAATGACTTGCGCAATCAGGAGACAGCACTGATGGGAACAGAGAAGATCAAGGTCATTGTCACCAAAGTGGGATTGGACGGGCACGACAGGGGAGCCAAGGTTGTCGCGTCCCTCCTCAAGGAAGCCGGCATGGAGGTGGTGTACCTCGGCATGTATCAGACTCCCGCGGGTATCATCAAGGCGGCCATTGATGAGGATGCCGACGTCATCGGTGTGAGCTACCTCTCCGGTGAGCATCTCGTGTTCACGCCCCAGATCGTGGAGGAGATGAGGAAGAACGCGCTCGACGATGTTCTCTTCGTGGTCGGGGGCTCCTTCCCGCCCGAGGACATCCCCGTGATGAAGGAGATGGGGGTTCATGAGGTCTTTCGGGGCGGGTCATTAACAGATTTGATCGTGGATTACATTACTGCCAATGCACGGCAAAAAGGCTGATTGATGGCGAAGAAAGGATTAGGCAGCACGGAGGATATCGTTCACAAGCTCTTGGCCGGGGACCGACGGGCCGCGGCACGGGTCATTACCCTGGTCGAGGATCAGGCCGAGCAGAGCAGCGACCTGATGAAGCTCATCTACCCGCACGCGGGCAACTCGATGGTTGTCGGGCTGACGGGCGCGGGCGGCAGCGGCAAGTCGAGCTTGATTGACCACCTGATTCACCGGTTTCGCGGGATGGACAAGCGGGTGGGCGTGGTCGCGGTGGATCCGAGCAGTCCCTTTTCCGGTGGGTCCCTCCTCGGGGACCGCATTCGGTTTCAGAGCCACTCCACCGACGACGGCGTGTACATCAGATCAATGGGCGCGCGCGGGTACCTGGGCGGCCTGAGCCGGGCCACGAGTGATGTGGTGAGAATCCTGGAGGCCATGGGCAACGACGTGGTCATTGTCGAGACGCTGGGCGCGGGCCAGGACGAGATAGACATCGTTCACGTGGTGCAGACCTGCTTGCTCGTTCTCACGCCGGGAATGGGAGACGACATACAGGCAATGAAAGCCGGGATCATGGAGATCGCGGACCTGATCGTGCTCAACAAGGCCGATCTGGACGGCGCCAATTTCTGCCTGCGCAGTCTCGAGGCTACGATCCATTACGGTCTCGGTGAGGAAGAGTCTGGCTGGGTGCCGCGTGTTGTGCCCACCGTCGCGACCGCGTCCAAGGCCGAAGGAATCCAGGGGATCGACGAACTGGTCGAAGCGATCACGGCCCATCAGTCATATCTGCACGAAAGCAGGAAGATCGAGCAGGTCCAGGCCGAGCGGGTGGAACAGGAGTTAGGGCTTGTGTTCAAGGATGAGGTGGAGAAAGTCATCTTCGCTGGCCTCAAAGGGACCGGCAAGAAGCGTGACTATATCCGGGCCATCCTCGAGGGCAAAACCGACCCGTACTCGGTCGTGGAAGAAATTCTCAAAACGTTCGTGAA
>JARRRG010000273.1:0-6176 GCA_037380965.1 Deltaproteobacteria bacterium | reverse complement strand
CACTGGAGATGCGATCGTGAGGACCGCAGCGGTCACAATTGCTATTACCACGCCTGTAATAAGCCATCTCCTGCAATCCATGAGCCCTCCTTCCATTCGGCCACACCAGCGAGAACATGTGTTACCGAGCCTTGCGGCATCTCGATGTCGCAGCTCGCTCACCACCGGACAACCGTCGCCCTGACGCCTCGTTTTCGCGCTTGGAAAAGACATTGTCGAACAGGGTCAGTACTGACGACGGTCTTCAGACACCGACCTTTTACCTGAACTCTCCCTCGATGTCATCAGGGTCCTTGAAAGAAGTTGTAAACATCATAAACGTTACCACAAAGCTCGACAGATTGTCATGCGCCAGCGCTGATTTGCGCCGGTCCTCACCTCCGCTCGGATCACCGAGCACCGCGGCTCGCCGTACTTATTCCCCCTTGAAATCCGGTGCCATCACCGGCCCATCCACGCACGACCGCAGCCCCGACGGAGTGCCACAGCTCCCGCAGATCCCTATGCCGCATCGCATGATATCCTCGCGAGCGGCAAAGATGCGATCAATAGGAACTCGCTCTTGAAGGGCCGCGCTTGCGGCTCTCATCATTGCCTCAGGTCCGCACATGTACACGCGGCATTCGGCATATAGCCGCGATTCTGTTTTTATGTCCCGCTCAAGCGCGCGAACCACTTCGCCAGGGCTGCCCGGACTGTCAATGACCAGCGAGCAGGATGGTGACATCCCGAGAATCTCGTCCCGGAACCCCGGGTCTACCTCCTCAGAAAAGCCGAAGAACCCTCGGGCCAGAGTCCCGGGCCATCGCTTTGCGGCCATCATGACTGGCGCAGCGCCCGTGCCGCCGCCGAGGAGGACGAGCGGCCGTCCAGGGTCGGGGTGAGGGAAGCCATTTCCGTATGGTCCTCTCATAAAGATCGGGTCTCCGGGTTTGAGGTGTTCCAGCGCCCGGGTAAAGGGTCCTACCGTTCGGACAATGTACTCCGGTTGAATGTCCATTGCAGGGGAAAACGGCTTTTCCCCGACGCCCGGGAGACGCAGAAAGAAAAAGGAGCCGGGCCGGCACGCGGGTCCATCTTCCAGAGCGAGCTTGAAGAGATTGGGTCCGATGGGCCTGTTTTCCCGAAGCATCGTTTTCAGATACCCAGTACGGGAACCCGATGAAGGGCAATGGGATGGGAAGAAACCATAATGCTCCTGTTCCAGATATTCGACCAATGATTTAAAATAAGAAGTGATATCTGACGTCGTCATGCCAGCCAGCGCCGATCCCACACTATAGAGCATGGCTCCCGCCCTCTGGTACGCGATCACATCCTGCGCAGTCGCTATTCCTCCCGACGCTATGATGGGAATGGTGACTGCCCCCGCAGCTTCTCTCACCGATTTCAAGCCGAGGGGTCGCACGCCCGACCCTGAAAGGCCGCCCAGCTCGTTCGACAGAATCGGATCTCCTTCAGCGTCAACAGCGAGGCCCGGCCCGACGGTATTGATGAGCGTGAGGGCGTCTGCTCCCTCGCGCTCGCACAGCCGAGCCATTGCCGGAATGTCTCCGAGATTGGGAGAGAGTTTGGGTATGACGGGTTTTCCCAGGTGGCCCTTCAAAAGTCCGATGGTTCGGCGGACCGCGTCATGGTCCGACCCGACACTTTGGCCCGCACCTTTGACATGCGGACAGGAAAAGTTCAGCTCGAACGCGTCGGCGACGGGATCCACTATGCGAGCGCATTCCAGGAACTCTTCCGGAGTCTCTCCCATGATGGAGATGAAGAGAGGTTTGTTGTCGTGGAGCGGAAGCAGCGGCTTGATACTCCTGAGGAACGCGTCTGCCCCGGGATTGGCCAGCCCCACGGCATTGACAAAGCAGCCGGGATAGTACTCGTGCAAGACTGGCTCCCGGTATCCCTCTCTCGGTTTCACGCTGATGGTCTTTGTGGTGAGAAACCCGATCTCATCTACGTCTCGGGCGATTCGTGCCAGTACTGACGGCACGGTTGTCACGATTCCGGAAGGAATGGTAAAGGGCGCACGTATGCCGACGTGAGCCAGTCTTGTCCGCGTGATGCGGCTCAATGTGGCATTACAGAAAGAACTCATCGTCTCGCGATTCCTCTGCTGTCGTCGCCGCGATCGGCCGGACGTGGGTGGAGCGCAGGCTATGAGATTGCTGACACTATTCTATAAAGAGCAATTTTTTTCAAATGTACTTGAAGGCCGCGGTACCCGTTCCCGCGTGCAAACGGCCGCGGGCCGCAACGATCCCGAAGCGCGGAGTACGGAGAGGGAGGCAAGCTCTTGCCAAAAACGGCTAACTTCTCCTTGCGAGGAAAAATCGAGGATTGCGCGGTTTTGAGCGGGAACGGACCTCAAAGTAGAGTGACGACTTGCCCTCGCTTCCTGATTTGCCCACGGTCCCGATCAAGTGACCTCTGGAAATCCTTTTTCCCTTTTCCGCGCTCGTATTCTGGAGATGAGCATAGACGGTAAGCAGGCGCTTGGCATGCTCGATGATGACAACATTGCCGTATCCTTTTATGTTTCCGACATAGCCCACCCGTCCATCCCCGGCCGCTCGAACCGGCGTGCCCGGCTCCGCGCTGATTTCGATCCCATTGTGCAAAATTCCGCGTCTGACACCGAACTCCGAAACAATGTCGCCGTCAAGCGGCCAGCCGAGTGTTCCGGAGAAGTCATTGACCCGGGATTCGTCGGCAGGGGCCTCGGATCGGGGATCCACCCGCTTCACGTGAGAAGCTCCGGGAATAAACAGCCTGCCGTCGACTTTGAGAAGGTACGGTGGACTGAGGTTATTTACTTCCGCCAGCCGTTGCCTCTCCACCTTGTAGGCGCGCGCGATACCGCCAAGCGTCTCCCCCGGTGCTATCGTATGATAGACACCGGAGATCGGATTGGCCGGCTGGAGCGAAGGAAGCCTCAATGAAGGGGGCAGCCCGGCATTATAGTGCGGGCATCCGGCCACAAGAAGCCCCATGATCAGGACGCCCCCCATGCGGCGCAGGAAGGTCGAAAGCTGCTGGATGGCGGCAAGCAACGCTTTGTTGTTGATTCGGGGTTCAGGCATCTGGTCCAATAGCGTGTGGCATGGGAGTGCTGAAATCGTGTTGTGCATCAGGGCCGACTTCGGCCGGGCTTCCGTTGGAAGCCGCGTTGAAGGACAACGAGACATCGAGCCGGTCAGGGTTCCGACCAGCCGAACTTACCGACGAGGTCGACGAATCTGCATCCTGTATGGTCCTCTATTCTCCTTCTCGTTCCAATCTTGATGACTCGTTTCAGTACTTGAGAAAAACGGTCCCCCACCGGAATCAGCAGCCTGCCACCGTCAGAGAGTTGGTCCACGAGAATGTCAGGGATTCTTGGAGCCCCCGCGGTGACGATGATTCCGTCAAAGGGCGCCTCGGAGGGCCATCCTTGTGTCCCGTCACCCACGCGGAAGCTGATATTCTCATAGCCGCATGCTCTCACTATCCCCTGAGCTCTGTCCGCCAGTCCCCGGATCCGTTCCACCGTGAATACCCATTGGCAAAGCCTGCTCAGAACCGCCGCCTGATAGCCGGATCCCGTCCCGATCTCCAGCACTCGTTCCGTGCCGGTGGTTTCAAGCAATTCAGTCATGATCGCGACCATGTAGGGCTGACTGATCGTTTGGCCGTCCCCGATGGGGAGAGGATTGTCGTCGTACGCTTCGTGCCGGAGCGTCTCATCAATGAAGAGATGCCGCGGAACCTCTTCCATGGCCGCCAGGACGAGGGGATCCTTGATCCCACGGCCCAACAATTGACGCTGAACCATCTTTTGTCGCTCAGCGAAATAGTCCTTCATCAAGGCACCCTTCACATGGACCCTCAAGCATGGAGCCGCTGAAGGTCCTTCCCTGGTGAGACGGATGGGTGTAACGCGTATGTGTTCCTTGCTCCAAATCAAGGGCAGGGCAGATCGTAGTCAGCCCGCGCCTGCTTCAATTATACACGATCGCATTGACCGAGAGGCAATCGCTTCGGATCTCCGACCGAACTCGAAGCGAGCGCGTACCTATCGGTTCATTTTCACGTGCGCACACTCCTATTGCTCCCCGGGAGTATACACTGCGGCAGGAGGGAGTGGCTCCGTCGGCGAAGTGCGTTGCGGCTTTACGGGCACTGAAGTGTCGCGTTGCACCGACCCGCCATTGGTTGCAGGCATCCGGGGAAACACCGTGCGATCCAGGTAATTGGAAAAACGGTCGAGGACATTCGACGGCAGAGCGATAATCCAATCGATCGGCCCTGTGCCTGCGGAACCTGATAGCCGGGGGACGCGGGCGCACTGGGACGATATTCCTGAGGAGCTCCCATGAGCGATCGATCCGGCGCCGGAGCCGAATATGGAGGCGGAGGCGCGCCCGGCTGCTGAGCGGCAGGTTGAGGCTGCCAGCCCCAGGAGGCCGCGGGGACGATCAGGATCAGCAGCGAGATACCAACCATGCTCTTCAGACTCATTGTGCTCTCCCTTGTGGTAATTCCCGTGAGATGGAGCTTTAGTTCGAATCGAGTCTGATTTCAACTGATTTTTCCCAAATCATACGGTTTTCTTGGATCTTTCGAGCCGTGACTTTTGCGTCCCGCTCTCCGAGGTGCTTATCGCTTTGGCGTCAGGGAAACTGCTTTCCTGAATCCTCATGAAGTGAGGTGCGATCTCTCGGGAGCGTAGCAACTTCGGAGCCTCCCCGCAGTCGATGCCGAAATAGCGTGTCACCGTGATCGGTTGGTTTGCCTCTGCTCTCAATAATGTTAAGGTGATGTCATGAACGGCGGCGAAAAAAGAAAGTTCCATTGCCGGCGATGCGATCACCACTGGGAAGTACCGTTTGGAGGGGGCAGACAGTTGGTGTGTCCGGAGTGCGGCAGCATGGATATACATAGAACCAATCCTGGAATAAAGCCTCCCGGCCGCGGCCGTGGTCATCGGAGATTCACGCGGGGGCGGAGATAGGGCACGGTAGTTCGATGTACGGCCATGCCAAGGTAGCTATCTACTCCTGCCTGGTAAATTTTGTCTTGATGGTCGTCAAATATCTGCTCGGAATGGCTTCCGGCAGCCTGGCCTTGAAAGCCGACGCGATCCATTCGCTCGCGGACGTGATCTCGTCCTTCACGATATTCGCAGGGATCGTCATTGCCGACCGAAAGACGAAATCCTTTCCTGAAGGACTGTATAAGGTTGAGAACCTCGTAGCCTTCTTCTCTTCCCTGTTCATCTTTTATGCTGCGTACGAAATCGCTTCCGAAGCCCTTCTCGGCAAATCATTGGGCCGAATCGAAGGGCTTCCCCTGGGTTCGGGCGGGATCCTGGTCATCATACTCGTTGCGTATCTTTTTTCCCGGTACGAACTGAAAGTGGGCCTGCAAGTGGGCTCCCCGAGTCTGGTCGCAGCTATCAGATCCTGGTCGAATCCGTCAAGGTTCTGTTGGACGCCACCTTGGACTATCCCACCCTGGATGGAATTCGGAAAATACTGGAAAGCAACCCCGATGTGACGGAAGTGGTGTCCCTGGGAGGTCGAAGCTCCGGACGGTACAAGTTCGTGGAGGTGACTCTCAGAATGGATATCAAATTGCTCCGAGAGGCTCACCGCATCACGTCCCTCCTGGAGGAGGAGATCCTCGATCGATGGCCTAATATTGATAAGATCCTGGTCCACTACGAACCGGAACAAAAAGACTTCGAGCTTGTGGCCACACCTCTGGACGTACCCCCGGCCGCATCACCCGGGCCCCAATCACCCGTATCCGGACATTTCGGCGAGGCCCCCTTTTTTGGCTTGGTTCTCAAAGACCTGCGCAAAGGCGCCGCGTCTATCGAAAGCTATCCTGAAAACCCCTTCAAGACCCTCGAACGCCGAAAGGGCGTCAAGGTCGCGGAATTCTTGGCGGAGAAGGGCGTGGATCAAGTGAGGATCAAGACCGACCTTGAGGGGACCGGCGCTGCGTACGCGCTCGAGGCCATGAGCATAGATATCGTGCGCACCGACGCAGAGACTCTCGAGGAGGTCCTGTCACAAATCGAAAAAGATTCGTAATTCCGACCGTGTTCACAACCTCTGGAACAGCCTTCCGCTTCTTCTTTCACCGGGCGCAAGCCTCCGCGCGTGGGCGGGGCCCGGTGCCGTTGAAAG
>JARRRG010000272.1:0-4380 GCA_037380965.1 Deltaproteobacteria bacterium | reverse complement strand
TGTTGCGGGTCGGGGGTTGTTGAGAAGAGTGCTTGAACGATTCACACAAACACGACATATTCTAGTCTCAATAAGGATGGGAAGATCGAGCACGGCCGGTAACTGGCGGGAGGAGCTTGAGCCCGGTCAGAGGACGAGCAAAGCTCGGTACATTCATCCATCGTGTGGACGGCGAACGTGAGCGCGCTGCTCAGCACGCGGATTCAAATCAGTGCCACCGTAAAGGCGGACCGGGGTGAACGAAGACCACAAAACGCTCATCGCGTGTGATCTCTGCGGAAGCGAAGACCATGCGCTCCTCTTCGTGAAAGAGGGGTATAGGCATGTTCGCTGTCGGGCATGCGGCCTCGTCTTCGTCAATCCACGGCTGACAGAGCACGTGGAGATTCAGAGGCGGTCAGGCACGGGTGCCATGGGCGAAGACCGGCTCACTTCGTCCCAGGTTCAACGACTGAGAAGGGAGCTCCTGGCATTGGAGCCTTTCCGTAGCCGTAATCGAATCCTCGAAGTGGGTGCGGGCAGGGGATGGTTCCTCGCGGAGGCTTCCCGGTCCGGGTGGGAAACTTGGGCCGTGGAAATAAACGCCCAAGCCCTGGAACATCTCGTCCAACGAGACTGCGCTCGAGTGATAGCGCAGCCGGCGGAGAGTTTTGAGGCCCCTTCGGAATATGTGGATGTCGCGAGAATGTGGGATGTGATCGAACACCTCGAGTCGCCTCGACGTACGGTGGAAAACATCTATCGGGTACTGCGGCCGGGAGGACTCTTGCGACTGTCGACGACGAATTTCGCATCTCTTTCTCGTTGGCTCAACGGACCGGAATGGGTCTACCTCAACGGTTCTGACCATATCTTCCTCTTCGAGCCCGCGACCATCACGCGCCTGCTCGAACGGGCAGGGTTCTCGGAGATTCAGGTTCGCACTCGGTCCTTCAACATGAGACGGAAACTCTACCATCCGGAGAAGGAGTTACCGCCTGCGATACCGCTCCTTTTTCCGCTCAGGAAAATAATCGACGAGCTCATGCGCTTTACCAAATACGGTCATCAGATGATCGTAACCGCGTTGAAGCCCGACAGTGTCTCCAGCGGTCCTGCGCGGCAGGGCCGGGCATCCTCGTGACGGTTCCCGGCAGACAGAATTCTTGATCGAAACTCCCTGGGGTCGTGCTATAGTATGCGGTGTTCGGTTGTTGGAGACCGCTTGATGCCGAGATTTGAGGTAAGACACAGGAAGACGGGTGACGTGATCTTTGCCGGGAGAGCAAAATCTCTCAAGGAGTTGGTGCACTCTGCGGTGATGTCGGGTTTAGACGGCTCGGTGTCAAAGTTCGTCCTGACAAAGCTTTCGCTGACAAAGGCGAACAAGGCAAGGCTGTACGGCGCGGATTTGGCGGGCGCGGATTTATCGGAGATCGATCTGCAGGAGGCGGCCCTGGCCGGTTCCGATCTCTCCGGTGCGGATCTTTCAGGTTCCGATCTCTCCGGTGCGGACCTGTCCCGGGCGGACCTCTCAAAGGCCGATCTGACCGGAGCCAATCTCTCCGGAGCCGATCTGACCGAAGCCAATCTCACTGGAGCGGAATTGTCCAGGGCAAAGCTCGATGGCGCAAACATGACGCGAGCCAATCTTTCCAAGGCATACCTGAATAGAACCCGGCTGAGCAAAGCCACATGGACCGAAGCCGATTTCTCGGGCGCACACCTCGGAGGCGCTGATCTCTCTAAGATTCAATTGGCAGGGAACAAAATGATCGGCGCTGACCTCTCCTTTGCGGTGGTGTCCGGGGGCAGTCTCCCAGGTGTTGATTTGTCCGAGGCGCGACTGGAGAGGGCGGATCTCTCGGCCGCGAGTTTGGTCAAGGCCAATTTGTCCGGAGCTTCTCTGCCGGGAACCAACATTGCCCGCTCCGATCTATCGGGCGCGAATCTCAGCAAGGCGGTTCTCAGCGCAGCGAATCTGCGGGAGGCCAAGCTCGAGGGCACTCAGGCGCAAGAAGCCAGATTTGACGGGGCCAAATTGGGCAAGGCCGATCTCTCCCACGCGGACCTTTCCCACGCCGACCTCACCGAAGCGGATGTCGCGGGCGCCCGGATGGTCCGAGCGGTCCTGAGAGGCACTGTCCTGGTACGGGCGAACCTGACCGGCGCAGATCTCTCACAGGCGACGTTGAAAGGAGCGAGAGCCGCCAAGGCCCATTTCATCGACGCGGTCATGTCGGGCGCGGAGATGTCTGAGGCTGATTTCTCCGCAGCCAGGATGGAGGGCAGTGACCTCTCCCACAGCAATATGACCGGTGCGAAAATGCGGGAAGCCAGGCTCGATAAAGGCAAGATGGTGGGCGCAGTCTTTACGGATGCCGATCTGGACGGCGCGAACCTTGAAGGATCCGACCTTTCGGAAGCGGCCTTTTCCCGCGCGGAGCTGTCCAATACCGATCTGCATGGCGCCAAACTTCATGCCGCGGATTTCTCGGAAAGCATACTGCGGAAAGCCAAGCTCAGCGGCGTTACCATGTCGAACGCCAAATTTGTTGGAGCGGACCTTTCAGATGCTGATTTTTCGTGGTCCACCATCGAGGGATGTGACTTCTCTCGCGTGAAAGTGTCCAGAACCAGCTTCAAGGGCGCCAGGATCAAAGACATCAAAGGCATCAGGTTTCGTAAGAAGACCAAATAGCGTAGGCGTTGGCTCAATCGTCAATCTGCCGGGGTCCGGTGAGCCAACCGTATGATAACTCTTGACAAGTCGGTCAAGATGTGTATTTATACATGCTCGATTCCACTCGCAGGGTGGCCGATCTTAGTGAGGATCAACTCTCAAGCTAAGACGAAAAAATAATACGCCCGGGATGAGGTGATCCCGCGTCGCCCCAAGCCGGCATCGCACCATAGGGGGCGGGCTGTGTCGGGCTTGCAAGGGCCGAGCGGCCTCCGATCGCAGGTATGAGAGGTCTTGCTCGAGACGGAAACTTGCTCGGCAGGGAAGAAGATCGCTCCGAGGACTCCACTCCCGCGTGAGTCGCCTCATGAGAGTGCCGGGGTGCCAGCTAAGCGAGCATTCATGGGGCCCTTGTGAGCCGGGGAAAAACGGACCTCCCTCGAGGCACGGGCCTCCACGGGGATGCTCCGATGCGGGACACAGTTGTTAAGTCGGAATAGCGAGGAACCAATCGAAAAATGGCACTTGAAGACATATTGAGAGAGAATCGAGATCGCATCGTGAGAAAATGGTTCGAGCTCATCCTGCAATCGTACCCCGCGGATGGGCGGAATCACTTCATGAAGGAGGCGAATCGATTTGCCAATCCGGTGGGGTCCTCATTGCGTGAGGGCGTCAAGGGGCTCTTCGACGTTCTCGCGGCCGGCGCGGATCTCGAATCTGAGGAAGTTTGCGCGATCCTCGACACGATGGTAAGAATCAGGGCCGTTCAGGAATTTTCCGCTGCTGAGGCTGTGGAATTCACCTTGCTTCTCAAGGAAATAGTTCGAAAGACAGTGAGAGAAAACGTTCAAGAGCAATGGACGGTGGACGAACTGTTGACATTTGAAGCGAGAATCGATAGAGTTACGCTTTTAGCCTTCAATATATACATGCAGTGCCGGGAAAAGATCTACGAACTCAGGGCAAATGAGCTGCGCAACAGGACCTCCAGGATCTTGCAGAGGGCTTGCCAGGTCTGGGAGAAGCGGGGAGAGTGTTTGCCCGAAGAGTTGCGAAACGAATAGAGCAATACAAAGCGAGGTGGTGGCATATGAGTGCGTGGACTTCTGTGTTCTCAGCCCTATTCATCGTAATATTCCTCATATTGGTCTCTCTGGTCGGGGTGGGTGCAATAGGCCTGGACACTGTCTTTGGGGTGTACATCCCCTATCTGGCGGCGGCCATATTCGTCATTGGGATTGTCGTCCGCGTTGTGCAGTGGGCCAGGATACCCGTCCCGTTCCGCATTCCCACAACCGCCGGACAAGCGAAATCGCTTCCATGGATCAAGCAGGAAAAGCTCGATTGCCCTGCCAACACATGGGAAGTGATCGGGAGAATGATCGTTGAGGTGCTGCTCTTCCGCTCTTTGTTCAGGAACCTCAGAGGGGAGATCCGAGAAGGCCCTCGCCTGACGTATGCATCGGCGAAGTGGCTCTGGATTGCCGGTCTCCTGTTCCACTATTCGATGCTTACCATCGTGGTACGACACTTTCGGTTCTTTATTGAACCCGTACCGAAGGTCGTGGATTTAATTACGTCCGTCGACGGCTTTTTTGAGATCTTTGTCCCTGCCTTGTTCTTGACCGACGTCGCGTTTCTGATCGCGGTCGGTTATCTCTTCCTGAGGCGGGTCGTGATCCCTCAGATGAGGTACCTCACACTGCCTGCCGATT
>JARRRG010000271.1:0-7789 GCA_037380965.1 Deltaproteobacteria bacterium | reverse complement strand
CGCTCGCGTACGCGGGCGGATCGGAAAGACATCGGCCGCAATAGCGTACACCCGCACCAACAAGACCGGGAACGGGGAGACCGCAGATTTCGCAAAACGGCTCTGATAGTTCTCGGATCGATTCCATACAGGAGTCGCACACAGACGAATCTGAAAAACTCACGCCCGTGTCATCACAGAATGAGCAAGCGCGTGGAAAGATAAGCTCAGCTAGTGAGGCCTTCCACTGCGACAATCCGAGTCCCGCGATCATCTGCGACTCCGTGGCCCCCGGTATGATGACCGGGATAACCTCTACCGCTCTTGTAACAAACCCCCCGGGACATGCCACGTTCCTCTGGGTGCCTGATACAAGGGCCTTCTCCGTTTGCCGGGAGCAACCGCCCCCTTTCGGGCTCCGGGACTGGTAAACTGCTGTCAGCTCTACTGCGCCGGGAGATACTTCCTGAGCGAAGGCTGGCCTTACCAGATCAAAACGATGTATGACATAATAATATATCTTTTTCCGAGGAGGTTAAAGAGGCAATTGAAACCTTTGATCACTCTCACCACCGATTTTGGCACGCGCGACGGCTTTGTGGCCCAGATGAAAGGCGTCATACTCGGCATCAATCGCGAGGCTGAATTGATCGACGTGACCCATGACATCCACCCCTTTTCGGTGATGGAAGGAGCGCTCGTGCTCAAAGGGGTTGCCCCCTACTTCCCCTCTGGAACAATCCATGTCGTGGTGGTTGATCCTGGGGTGGGAAGTGAGCGGAGAGCAATCGCGCTCCGATCGGAAGGGAGGTATTACGTCGGACCTGACAATGGCGTTTTTTCGCTGGTGATGGCGGATGTCGAGTCGACTGAGGCGCGGGGCATCGAGAACCCCTCATTCATGCGTCCCGACCCCTCTGCGACCTTCCACGGCCGCGATCTGTTCGCACCGGTCGCGGCGCACCTTTCGCTCGGTGCGCGTCTGGACATGATAGGACCGTTGCTAGACGACCCGGTGATTCTCTCAATTCCGGCCGTTAAGGAATTGTCGTCCGGCATCGAAGGTGAGGTTATTCATGTTGACCGATTCGGGAATCTCGTTTCTAATATTGAAGCATCAATGCTGGATCGACCGGTTGAGAAGGTGACTGCCGGGAAGGTGGAGATGAGAGGGATCAGCACGTGCTTCAGCGAGGGGAAGATCGGTGAACCACTGGCCTTGATCAATAGTTTCGGACACCTGGAGATCGCGGTGAACCAGGGAGATGCCTCGCGCGTGCTGGACATAGGACCGGGGGAACAGGTGACGGTTCTCTGGGCCTGATTTCTGGGATGGGTGACCGTACAGGGTCCACTTCGGCGTTCAACGTCCCCGGCTGCCGTACCTTCCCTCGATGACGTGCAGGGTAAACCCGGAGATCCGACCTACGAGGGCGGATTCACGCGAGCCCGGTACAAATCGCGCCGGTTTCAATCTGAGGTCCCGCGGCTCCGGCCCCGTCAGAGAATCTGATCTGGAGCTGAGAGCATTCTCAACAGAACCGTGAACAATCCTTCATGAGGTATCCACTCAGCTCATTGCTCCCGGAGAGAGAAGGTGCAAAGGCCTCGAATTCTTGTTTTGACCACATCATATCCTTCCCATGAGAGCGATCCGTCCGGGGTTTTCATTGCCAGCCCCGTCGGAAGGAACGTTTCATGGCCGACGCGTGGTCCACGGCATCGAGACTGTCCGATTCGGGTACTTTTGGCCCCGATCCCTGGAACGACTGACAAGGGGAGGGGGCGGCATTCCCGAGAATATCTCTGAGAGTCTTTTGGCCAGGCTTCAGCTCTTTCCCATGATGTTCGCGTTTCTTTGTGTTTCCCTCCTCGAGGCGCGAAGGAGTGACCTGATCTATGCAAACTGGCTGGGAGCCGGCATCGTCGGCGCGGCGGTAAGCCTCTTGACCGGCAAGCCCCTCGTTGTCTCGTTCAGGGGGGATGACGGGTACCTCGCCCGGGATCGCCTTACCTGGTGGGTGCTCACGAAAATGGTTTCCGAGCGGGCCTCGGTGATTGCTCCGGTAAGCGGTGAATTGCTGGAGATACTCGTTGAATTTGGCGTGTCGCGGGAGAAGTGCAAGCTGCCGCGTTTCGGCGTGGACAGGAAGATGTTCCATCCTCGCGGGCAACCGGATGAACCGCGCGACGGAGTAAGGCTTCTCTTTGTGGGCAGTCTCATTCCCCGGAAAGGTCTTCAAGATCTCTTGAAGGCTCTGTCCCATGAGAGCTTTGACCGTGTGGTTCTCGTGGTTGTGGGAGAAGGGTTCTATCATCCGGAGTTAACGGAGATGTGCGAACGGCTGGGTCTTCTTGACCGGGTTCAATGGAAAGGGGTGTTGCCCCCCGAAGAAGTGGCCCGGTTGATGCGCTCCTCGGATCTTTTGTGCCTGCCCAGCTATATGGAGGGGAGACCCAACGTGGTCAATGAAGCGATGGCGTCGGGAATACCGGTGGTGGCGACCCGGGTCGGCGGAATCCCGGACATGATGAGTGAAGGGGAAACAGGGCTCCTTTTCGATCCAGGGGACGTCGAAGAGCTCCGCACATGCCTTGACACCCTCGTGAGCGAACCAGATGTGAGGAAACGAATGGGCGAAGCCGGTCATGAATTCCTCATACGGGGCGGTGTGAGCTGGGACACTACTGCCGAGGACTTCGACATGATTTTCTCCGGCCTCTGGGAGGATGAACAGAATTCATTCCCTGATTCGGGTTGAGCTGAGCGTTGGGAAAATAGGTTCCCCTGTGGGTAGGTGAACAAATGTTCCCTATACTCTGAGTATGGCAATCACAACGAGACAGAGAGAGATCCTCGAGTACATCGGAACCTTTCAGGCCCGACAAGGTTTCTCTCCTTCCGTGCGAGAGATGTGTCAAGCCCTGGGACTTGCCTCGCCGGGAAGCCTGCTCAAGCATCTCCGGGCACTGGAAGCGGCAAGGCTCCTGGAGAGGACCCCCGGGAAGAAACGGGCCTGGAAGCTCACCAGTCGGCATTCGTCACCCTCTATTCCCTTGATCGGCCAGATCGCAGCGGGCACACCCATTCTGGCACAGGAAAACCGGGAGGATGAACTTCCCATCGATCCCATGATTTTTGGATCTGGCGAGGCGTTCGCTCTCAGGGTGCGAGGGGACTCGATGAAAGAGGCCCAGATCCGTGATGGTGACCTGGCAATTATCCGACCCCAGCAAGAGGCTGAGAACGGCCAGATCGTCGCGGTAGTGGTGGAAGGAGTAGAGCCGGAGGCCACCCTGAAAATCTTTCGCCGGAATAACGAAAGAGTGGAGTTGCATGCCGCCAATGAGGAATATGAGCCCTTGATATTCAGGGGTGAAGATCGGTCGAAAGTAAAAATTCTGGGAAAACTGATCGGTGTGATCCGGACCAGGCCGTAGGTAAGCCGTGAGAGACAGCGCATGGATAGATTCGTACATCTGGAGGTTCAAAGTGCCTTCTCTTTTCTCTGGGGAACGTTCATGCCGGAGGAGCTGGTCCGGCAGGTCGTTTCTCTGGGGCAGAAGGCCGTTGCCCTCACGGATTACGGGATTCACGGAATGGTCCGATTCTACAAGGCTGCCGTAGACGCCGGTATTCAGCCCATCGTAGGTGCGAGAATTTCCATTTGGGATGGTTCTCTCCTCACCTTGCTGGCTACGGATTTTGACAGCTATGGGAATCTTTGCCGGCTCATATCGATTGCGCTTGACCATGCAATGCTCCCCCGGATCCCGATCACAAAGCAGGATCTGAAGCACTGGTCCAGGGGGCTGATCTGTCTGGCAGGGGGCAGGGATTCCCGGATCCAAGCTTCGCTGGAAAAGGGAAGAAAAGACGCGGCTCTGTTCTGTCTCAGGGAATTACGGGAGGTCCTGCAGTCTCCGGAGCTGCTCTTTGTCGTCCTTCAGAATCACGCCGCCGTCCGGGACGCCGTATCCCCTCTGCCGGCGGAAGCGCTCAGGCTCATGGAAGGCACGGTTGACCTCGCGGCCGGTCTGGACCTTCCGATTGTTGCGACAAATGGGGTCGCGTTTCTCCGTCAGGAGGATTATATCCTTCACCGTACCCTGACCGGCATCCAGCGACGCCATCATCATCGGGATGTTGATCCTCTGCCCAACGACCGTTTTTATCTGGCCTCCGGAAAGGAGATGGAATATCGGATTCCCTATCCTCAGGCCCTTGCAAACACCCGGTACATCGCTTCGCTCTGCCGTTCTTTCGCTCTGCCTGTGGGCCGACTCCACCCTCCATCGCTTCAAGAGCCCCGGGAAGCGTCCAAAAAGCTTACCGATCTCACCCTGAGAGAAATGGCCCGCCTCTATCGACCTGTTCCTCTCAGCTATATACACCGGCTTGACCGTGAGCTGCACGCGATCAACCATCTTGAGCTTGCCGACTTTTTCCTTCTCGTTCGTCAGGTAGTGGACTTTGCCCGAAGCCAGGGAATCCGTCACAGTATCCGCGGTTCAGCCGCGGGCAGTCTGGTGGTGTATCTCCTTCTGGGGGGAGTGGATCCGGTGGCCTACGACCTTCTCTTTGAGCGCTTTATGAATGAGGGCCGAGGAGACATGCCCGACATAGACGTGGATTTTGATTCGGATCGACGAGATGAGGTCATCAACTACCTTCTGGATCTTTTCCCCCGGTGCACTGCTATGGTGAGCACCATCCACAAGTTGCGGGCGCGCAGTGCCGTGCGGCTGGTGGCCCGGGCACTCGGCTATCCACTGGACGAAATCAAGCGTCTTTCCACCGGTCTCCCCTGGGCGCTCAGGGGTCGGGATCTGAACGGGGCCCTCGAGAAACTGCCTGAATTACGTAATGCTCCTCTTCAGCACGAGAAGCAGCTCGTCCACCTCGCGGCCCGGTTGACCAATCTCCCTTTCCAGAGCTCGGTTCATCTTGGGGGAGTGATCATCGTCTCTGACCATATTAAGGCCTGGACACCCGTGGGTTTGTCGCCAAAGGGCTTGCCCGTGGGACAGCTTGACAAGAATGCCGTGGATGCCCTTGGCTTGCTCAAGCTCGACCTCCTCGGACTTCGGATGCACACGGCGATTCGCAAGACCCTTGAGCTCCTTGAAGAAAAGGGCATCTCCCTGGAACTGGACCGTCTCCCGCTCAATGATCGCAAAACGTATGCCCTCCTGAGAAGTACGGAGAGCCTGGGGGTCTTCCAGCTTGAGTCACCCGGTCAGCGTAACCTTCTGGGCCGCCTTCAGCCGCGACGTTTCAGTGATTTGATAGCCGAGATCTCCCTCTTTCGACCGGGGCCGGTGGAAGGAAACATGGTGGAAGTGTACGTCCGGAGACGGCACGGAGAAGAACGCGTTCGGATTCCCCATCCCGAGCTTCTCCCTGTTCTGGCGGAGACCTATGGCGTAATCCTTTTTCAAGAGCAGGTGCTCCGTACGGTTCATACCTTTGCGGGGCTCTCCTATGCCGAGGCCGACGCGTTTCGCAGGGCCATGACCAAGGAACGGAGGTCCTCAAAGATGAATCTTCTGAAACATCGATTCATCCAGGGGGCTTTTGCCAGGGGCCACAGTAGGGCTCTTATCGAAGAGGTTTTCGAAGAAGTGGCTGCTTTTGCTTCCTATGGTTTTTGCAAGGCTCACGCGGCTTCCTTCGCTCACATCACCTATCAGAGCGCCTATCTCAAAGCCCACCACCCGCAGGCATTCTACGTGGGGCTCCTGAATGCCGGCCATGTGGGCTCGTACCCGCCGTACGTCATCCTGAATGAAGCCCGCAGAAGAGGCATACCAGTCTATCCTCCCCATGTGAATGCAAGCGAGCTGGAGTACAGGGTGGAGGGATCGGGCATTCGCGCTCCCCTGGTGGTGGTAAATGGTGTTGGTCCGGCAATGGCCCGGCGGATCGTGGCCGATCGGAAGAGGAGAGGGACCTTTCACAGTCAGAGAGACTTATTGATCCGACTCCCCCTCCCGGATCGGATTGTGGAGGCCCTCTCGTTGGCTGGGGCCCTGGAAGGACTTGAGGAACATACGTGGGAATTGATACCGGAGGTTTGCAATGTTTGACCGCGCGGGGAATGATCAGGTCTTTGATCCGGCTGCGGTAACACTCAACGAGGCCCGTTCAATGACCGTCTTCTGTCATGCCCATCCACTGGTGGCCCTACGGCCCCGTTTGGCCGCGGCTGGGATCGTAACTGCACGGGATCTGCGCCACATTCCGTCCGGCCGAAAGGTTCGGGTGACGGGTCTCATGGTTATTGTGCACATGCCCCCTACCAAGTCGGGAAAACGAGTCATCTTTATCACACTGGAAGATGAAACAGGCCTGATCGATGTTGTGGCATTCCCGAAAGCTCAAGTCAGCTCTGCCCGGGCTATTCTCACCAGCGAAGTCCAGACGGTTGAAGGAAGATTGCAACGCCAGGGAAAAGACGGCCTCTCCAAATCCATTATTTTGGAGAAGGTCATCCCTCACCTGACAGGCTCTCTTTCAGAGGTCCTACCAACGGCGGGAAGAATGAAGCAAACCGGCTCGTGAGCGCCGGGTCGCGACCGGACCTACCAGCTCTCTCGGGTACACTCATCTCTGTGGCAGGATGGCAAGGGAGAAAATACTGATTTCTTGAGGTGGGAACGGATGAAGGTTCACGCGAGTCTGGATTTCCTTACATCGGTAACCGGCATCGCGCATGCGCCCGATAAAGCGTGAGACCGCAAGTCTCGGTCTGTCCGCCAGCAGAATGGTGCCCCCGGGCGCCAGAAGGCGGCGAAATATCCTGATCAAGGACCCGTGAAAGAAGTAATCGTAGAGTATTTCAGATCCGAGTATGAGGCTGAAAGGATGAAGGTCTTCGGGGCTTTCCCAGTCCAGAAGCTGGCAGCAGGCGCGTTCTTCATCAAGGCCGTTGAGCCGGATGTTTTGACGTACGAACTCAATCGCCTCCGGAACAGAGTCGGTAAGACACACCCGGGCGCCGAGCATGCCCCGGGCCGCGATTGTCCGAGGCCGTTCCGGCATGGATGTGCGGGTTGTCTCTTGACACGTGCCTCCGCCAATGCTCAAAATCAGACGTTCGGCAAACCATACCATTTCTCAATAACGATGCAACATCGGCCGAAGGAATGGAGCGACAGGTCCCGGTCCAACTTTCCCGGCCGGCCCCGAGCCGCGGCGGCACGGAGAAAGGTTATTGATGAAAAGCCTTCGGGTTCGGACTCCCGCAAAAATCAATCTCTATCTCAGGATCCTGGGCTCCCGGCCGGATGGATATCACGACCTCGAAACCCTTTTTCAGGCTATTGATCTCCACGATCAGCTCATCATCAGTGAGACCGCGGGAGGAAGCCGACTTGAAGTCCCCGGCCACCCGGCTCTCGAGAACAACGACAACCTGATAATGCGAGCACTCCGCTGGATTGAACGTCGCAGCGGGCGCCGAGTTTCCGTTAATGTCCAGTTGCAGAAACGGATACCTGTGTCAGCAGGCCTTGGTGGCGGAAGCTCGGATGCGGCTGCCACCATCCTTGGGATACAAGCACTCTACGACCTGGAGCTGGGAACGGATGACCTCATTCGTGATGCCGGGGAGCTGGGCGCGGACGTGCCATTCTTTCTCGTGGGAGGGAGCGCGATCGGTGAAGGGATAGGAGAGCAACTTACACGGGTGAGCATCCCTCTCGATTACGGATTGGTTCTGGTGCATCCGGGCTTCCCCGGCCGGTCCCGAGCCGCGGCGGCACGGAGAAAGGTTATTGATGAAAAGCCTTCGGGTTCGGACTCCCG
>JARRRG010000270.1:0-7598 GCA_037380965.1 Deltaproteobacteria bacterium | reverse complement strand
CCCTCTCCGCCATTTCACCGGTGTGGAGCTTGGCGTACGAAGCCTCCAGGCCCACCTCCGCCAGGTTCCCTGAATCGGCCAGCGCCGCGCATCGATGCACCAGTAGACGGCCCACATGGATGTCCAGACTCATGTCCACCAGCTTCTGCTGGATCATCTGGAACTGGGAGAGCCGACGGCCGAACTGTTCACGCTCGTTCGCGTATCTGCGGGCAATATCGTAGGCCCCCTGCGCGATTCCCACGGCCTCGGCCGACCAGCCCACTCGTTCGCGATGCAGACCGGCCAAGACCATACGTACCATGCCGTTCTCTTCTCCCACAAGATTCGCGGCCGCAACCGGGCAGTCATCGAAGACGAGCTCGCCGAAGGGGGAGCCTTTGTGTCCCATCTTCTCGATCTTCCTGCCCACTGAAAAACCGGGAAACTCCTTCTCGACAACGAACGTGCTGATGCCCCGCGAGCCCAATTCAGGGCTCGTCTTGGCATAGACCACGATAATGTCGGCCACCGGTCCGTTGGTGATGAAGATCTTCGTCCCGGACAGACGGTACCCATCTCCATCTTTGACCGCTCGGGTACTCATGGCAAGTGCGTCGGACCCGGAGCCCGGCTCGGTAATGGCCAGGCAACCGATCTTCCTGCCGGCACAGAGGTCGGGGAAATACTTTTGCTTGAGGTCATCGCCCGCGTGTCTGTTCAGGTTGTCGAGCACAAGGTTGGAGTGGGCCGCGTAGGAAGAAGCCAATCCTGCGCTTGCTCGCCCGAGTTCTTCCACGACAATTGCCTGTGCAAGAAGCCCGGCCCCGGATCCTCCGAACTCGGGTGACACGGTGATTCCCAGGAGCCCCAACTCCCCGAGCTCGAGGAGCAACTCGCGGGGGAACCTGTCCTCACGGTCTATCTCCTCAGCTTTCGGGACCACTTCTTTTGCAGCAAATTTCCTCACCATCTCCTGGAGGAGTACCTCTTCTTCCCGCAGTGTGACCATGATGGGAGCGGCCGGCTCAGACATATTCGAGGCCCCTTCGAATAATCTCATCGGCAATGACGAGACGCCGAATCTCGGAAGTCCCGGCTCCGATCTCATAGAGCTTGCAGTCCCGGTAGTACCGATTGACAGGGAATTCGAGCATGTAACCATATCCCCCATGAACCTGAACCGCCTGATTGGCCACCCGAGTGGCGGTCTCAGCCGCGAACAGCATCGCGCCCGCGGCGATTTTATGCACTTCGGTTCCCTTTCCTCCGCGATGGGCCTTGTCCGCCAAAATGGCCGCGCGGTAGACGAGTCCCCGCGCGGCTTCAATTTCCGTATACATGTCGGCCAGTTTTGCCTTGATCAACTGAAAATTGCAGATCGGCTGCCCGAATTGCTCCCGCTGCTTGGAATACTCAAGAGCCAGTTCGACGGCACCTTGAGCAATCCCAAGAGGCTCACCGGAAAAGAAGGCCCGCTCCACGTCCAATCCGCCCATCATCACGCTGATGCCGCCGTTTACCTCGCCGACAACGTTTTCAGCAGGCACCCGGCAGTCCTCAAAAACGATCTCGCCCGTCGGCGATCCACGATTCCCCATCTTTTCCAGTTCGCGGGAAACCCGAAACCCCGGAAAGCCGCGCTCCACTATGAAGGCGGTAATACCTTCCTTGGCCGCGCCCTTGAGGTCGGTCTTGGCGTACGTAAGAAAGACGTCACCGATGGGCGCGTTGGTGATGAACATCTTGGAGCCGTTGAGGATGAACTCGTCGCCGTCCCTGACAGCCCTGGTGCGGATCCCCAGAGCGTCTGAGCCCACATCGGGCTCGGTCAGCGCGAGGCAGCCAATCAGCTCGCCGGAACAGAGTCCGGGCAGGTACTTCCTCTTTTGCTCCTCAGACGCGTTCCTGTGGAGATTATCAGCGCAAAGGTTGGCATGAGCGCCGTAGGAAACCGCCAGTGCGGGGCAGACTCGTCCGATTTGCTCGATCACGAGGACAGCCGTCAACAGATCAAAGCCCGATCCACCGTATTCCTCGGAGATGGTGACCCCCAGTATCCCGAGATCACCCATCTTTTTCCAGACGCCAGGAGGAAGCTTGTCCTCTCGGTCTATCTGTTCGGCCAGCGGAGCTATCTCCTTGAGCATGAACTGGCGAACATTCCTCTGAACCAGCTTCTGCTCCTCGCTGAGATCAAAATCCATTCTTGCTTTTCCTGCTCGGCACGGAGATTCGTTCCGGAGGAAATGTCACAATCGCTCCGATGAGAAAGACCATTCTCCGCGCTCGTTGAGTTGCCCATTACTCCCGGCCGTCAAATCGACACCTGAGACATGGGACGCGGTGGAAGCGAAATCCCCCTGTCGGGCCGAAGAGTGAGGCAACGTCCTTCAAAAAAGGCGCAGTCGTTCAGGACAACCACCGTTTTCTTCTTTTGTAGTGCTTGACCTCTTTGTAGCTCTTACGACTTCCCACTTTGCTCAATCCCAAATAGAACTCCTTGATGTCTTCATTATCCTTGAGTTTTTCCGCCGGACCATCCATGACAATGCGACCGTCTTCCATTACATAGCAGTAGTCGGCTATATCCAACGCGGCCAACGCATTCTGCTCGACAAGAAGAATTGCAGTCTGTCGTTCATCATTGATTCGCTTGACGATCTCAAAAATCTTTTGGATCAGGAGGGGCGCCAGTCCCAGCGAGGGCTCGTCCAGGAGCATGATCTTCGGATCGGAGAGCAGGGCTCTGCCAATCACCATCATTTGCTGTTCACCCCCTGACAAGAACCCAGATATCCCACCCGCAGATTTTCCTCCGCGCTGAGATGCTGGAATACTCGTCGCCCCTCGAGGACTTGAATGATGCCCATCCTCGAGATCACGTGCGGTAATTCTCGATCGATCCTTCGATCCAGGTACGTGATGTCCCCGTCGGTAACCTCCCCGGCCTCAGCTGAAAGCAGACCGGATATCGACTTTAACGTGGTGGTCTTGCCGGCTCCATTTGCCCCGAGCAGGGCAACAATTCGGCCTTCCTTGACCTCAAGGGATACTCCCTTGAGCACCTGTATCACCTTGTGATAGAAGACCTCGATCTGATTCACGAATAGGATGGCCCTCACCTCCCTTCAACAGATATCGCGACGGTTCTGTACCCGGCAGCGATCACGGTTGCCGGGTACAGTCCGCAGGGGAGCGTATCGGTTAGCGGAATTTCACAGTCCGCAAGGGAGCGTATCGATTAGCGGAATTTCTCCGGTCGTAGATCAGGGGCCTTGACGAATTTTCCGGGCCCCACGATGTTTATGAGCTTCTTGCCTTCAATCCTGAACAGGCACATCCAGGGAGAGCTTCGCATCTTTTTCGTGTACGTGACCTTGGCGATTCCGTCGAGGGGCTCCCAATCGGTGAGGCTGTTCAGCTCGTTCATGATTGCCGCGGTGGTCAGCTTGTCCCATCCTCCAGCCTTGGCCACCGCAGCTTTGACCGTATTGTGAACCATCAGGGCGTACTCCCAGCCTATGATGTAGAACAGGCTCTGCTCTTTAATGGTTCTCTTGTACTTCTTCATGTATTTCTTGAGCTTTTTCATGCTTGGAAGCTGGTCCGCGTCGTACGATACATGGTTGATCGTGCTGACACATCCCTGGAAGAGGTCGGGGTCGACCCGCAACAATTCCCAGCCGCCGGCCACGCCGTTGAGCAGCTTGGTTTTCATCCCAAGTTCCTTGGCCGCCCTCATGATGGCAACGGGGCCGGAACCGGTGCAGTTGGTGAGGAGCCAGTCGGGCTTCTTCGCCCGGATGCGAACCATTTGGGTCGTTACGTCAACGTCACGAACGCCGAATAACTCTTTCGCTACGATATCGACACCGATCTTCTTGCAATATGCGTAGAACTCAGGAGTCATTATGGCGCGACCGTACGCGTGGTCCCACGTAATAATGGCCACCCTGGGATTCCTCTTCTCCTTGAAGTTCTCTTTGACCCACCTCACGAGGATACCCGCCTGTTCAGGGTACAGCGCATAGAACCCGTAGGCGTTGCCCTGGGGGTAGAGGTCGTCGACGCTGCTCGGGACGTATCCGATCACGTTGTCTGCCTTGAACTTTTCTCTCAGGGCCTCCGCGGTGGGTGTGTGCGGCACGCCGAAGAAGAGAGGCTTGGGCTTCATGTTCACCAGTTCGGCGTATTGCTGCAAACCGAGCGATGCCTGGCCGGTATTGTCCCTGATCACCACCTTCAGCTACACCCCGTCGATTCCGCCCAGCTCCTCGTTGACGTACCTGACGCCGTCCTCGGTGCCGGGGGCAAACGGTCCCACCGCCGCGGCATACGGACCGCTCAGGTCTCCAAGGACCGCGATGGTGATCGATTCGGGTTTCTTGGCCTGTGCCGTGACCGGCGAGAGCAGGGCAACCATGAGCAATGCCGCAATCCCAAGCGTGATGAACGACAATACCCTCCGTTTTTCGATCAGCTTCATGTCTCCCTCCTTGCGTTGCTGGCGAATGGTTGACGGTTCCAATCCCAAGGACCTAATAAGAGAACGGCCATCGGCGGTAGAAATGCTTGAATATCTCCCACCGATGAGCCAGCCCACGAGGCTCGTATATGAGAAAAAGCAGCATCGCGAGGCCAAAAATGAAGGGGCCAAGACCGACTTTTATTGCAGTCCCGAGCGCGTCGGGAAAGTATCCCGCTATCGGGGGACCCATCCACTGAGAAACCAATTCCAACAGCCGGATGAAGATGACCCCGAATACGGCTCCCGGCACCGAGCCCAGCCCTCCTACGATGATCATTCCGAGGAACCAGATCGATTCGTGTAAGGTGAATGAGTCCACGTTGATCGCGCCCATCCAGACGGCGAGGAGGCATCCTCCAACCCCTGCATAGAGAGAGCAGATGAAGAAGGAGAGGAGCTTATACCTGAATATCTCTACTCCCATGATTTCCGCGGCCAGATCGTTGTCCCGAATGGCAACAAAGGCCCGGCCGATCTTCGATCGCTGCAAATTGCGAGTGAGCACCACCGAGACCACCGCGAAGAACATGACCAGGTAGTAAATGTTCTGCTGACCCCGGAACACGAAGCCAAAGAGGCTCGGCGCCTCCACCGTCAGGGTGGACGTGCCTCCGGTCAGATCGGGCCGGATGTTCACGATTGCCCATGGGATCAGGAATTGCGCGGCGAGCGTGGCCATCGCGAGATAAAATCCCTTGATGCGCAGAGACGGCAGGCCGAATACCAGACCGACAACACCGGCGCAGACCACGGCCAAGGGAAACGCGAGCCAGAAGTTGAACCCGAGATGCCTCATCATCATCATGAGCGAATACGCGCCCACTCCCATGAAGGCCGCATGACCGAGGGAAATTTGGCCGGTCAGACCGGTAAGTATGTGGAGACCCATGATGCTTACGATCGTGATGGCAATGAAATTGATCGTCGCGAGCGTTCCTCCGCCCACCAGGTAGGGGAGTGCTGCAAGCAGAATCAGACCAATCAGGGTGAGGGCTCCCTGCGTAGGAGTCCGTACGATCGCGATGTCCTTTTCGTACGTATCGTCAAAGGTTCCGCATGGACGCCACATATCAGACCCTTTCTATCCGTTTGAGCCCCAGGAGACCTTCCGGTCTGATGATGAGCACCAACAAAAGCAGGATGTACGCCGATATTTCTCCGAGGGTAGGGTCGATGAGTCCTCCTACCAGGGCTTCGATGACACCCACGGCCAAGCCGCCCAACAGGGCCCCGGTGACCGATTCCAGACCTCCGAAGATCACCGCGGGAAACGCCTTGAGAGCCAGCAACGGAGTGTACGTCGCGCCAAGGGAAAGGCGATATCCTATGAGGAATCCGGCCAGTGTTCCAAGGATCACCGCCAACACCCAGGTCACGGCAAAAATCATGGTGATCTTGACGCCACAGGACATGGAAAGCTCATGGTCCTCGGAAACAGCTCTCATGCGTAGACCTGTCTTGGTCTTCATAAAGAAGTAGGCCAGGCACCCGAAGCTCACCACCGCGATCCCCGCGGCCCAGAGAAGCTCATGCGACATGGCCACATTGCCGATGAGCACCGTCTTGCCGGGCAGGAGCGTCTTGGGGAACCCCAGGTTGTAGCCCGTCCAAATCATGAGCATCAGCCCCTTGAGGAGAACGGAGAGCGCAAGAGTCGCCATGATGATGGTCAGGAGAGGCTGATTGAGCAGAGGCCGCAGGACAAGACGCTCAACAAGAGCGCCCGCGACCACTGCCAGCATCAGTGCGCCGAGCAGGGCCAGCCACAGGGGAAAGTGACACCATACGACAAAGGACCAGCAAAAAAATCCACCCAGAGCAAGCAATTCTCCCACTGCAAAGTTGAAGATCCTGGTTGCCTTGAAGACCAGCACGATGCTCACTGCTACCAGGGCATACACGCTGCCGGTCAACAATCCGGTCACGAGAAACTGGGGAAACAGGGACAGCAAGCCGGCCCTCCTTTACACGGAGACAATTTTAATGACGGTTTTCATTTCACCGGTTCTTCCGTCACGATAGGTGATCTGTGATGTGACCTCGAGCTCTTCCTCGTCTCCAAAGATGGCGTCTATCATCTCTTTGAACCGCTGTTCCACGAAGGTACGGCGTAGTTTTCTCGTGCGGGTCATCTCCGCTTCGTCCGGATCGAACTCCTTCTGGATATTGAGAAATTTCCGTATGCGACTGTAATCGGGCAGCGCCTGGTTGACCTTGGCGACCTCTCCGCGAATCAGCTCGATGACCTGAGGTTTCTGCGAGAGGTCCGCGAAGGTGGTGTACGGCAGGTGATGGGCTTCCGCCCATTGGCCCACGTTGTTCAGGTCAATATTGACAAGGGCTCCCACAAAGGTTTCACCCTTTCTGGCCACCACGAGCGCGTCCTTGATGTACGGGGAGAATCGGAGGCGGACTTCGCAGAACTGCGGTGAAAATTTTTTCCCGCCCCCCATCTCGAGCAAATCTTCCATCCGATCCATGACGATGACGTGGCCGTCCTCATCCATGTGACCGAAGTCTTCGCTCCGGTAGTACCCGTCCACCATCTTTTCCGCGGTCTTCTCTTCCGCGCCGAAGTAGCCGGAAAACATGTTCTCCGTGCGAATCAGGATCTCACCCTCACCGGAAATTTTTATGTCGACGCCGGGCAACGGCGGGCCGCAGCTTTCCGCCTTGATATCGTTGTCACGGTGGAGCGTGCAGACGCCGACCTCCGACCCGCCGTAAAGCTGTTTCACATTGACGCCGATCGCATGAAAATAGCGGATCACATCGGGACTGACCGCGGCTCCCGCGGAGTATCCCACGCGCGTCTTGAGAAGCCCGATATTGTCCCGGAGATTTCTGAAGACCACGAGGTTGGCGAGGAAGAACAAGATCGAGATAAGAACGCCCGGATTCCGGCCGTGCATGACCGATTCCGCCCTGCGATACCCTATTGCCAGCGCGGCTTTATAGAACATCCGATTGACCGGGCCCGAGTCCTGAATCTTCACCTGGATCATGCGAATGAGGTTCTCCCACAACCGCGGCCCAAAGAAGACCACCTGAGGACCGATCTCCCGGATGTTGTCCTGGACGGTCTCCG
>JARRRG010000269.1:0-4401 GCA_037380965.1 Deltaproteobacteria bacterium | reverse complement strand
GCCTGTCTTGCCGGAGTTCGCTCACGCTATGACGGTCACTCGTGCCCTCATCGTTGTCTCGAGGCAATAGCACGTCTCGGGGTGGTTATTCCTGTCTGCCCGGAAATCCTTGGCGGGATGGGCATACCGCGACCGCGTTGTCGCTTCCTCGGGGGTGACGGAGAAGAGGTCCTTGCCGGAATGGCACGTGTCATCGACCTGCACGGCCGCGACCGAACCCCCCTCTTTCTTCGTGGGGCCCGGGAGACGATGCGGATTGTGGAAACTGTCTCTCCGGACTTGATATTATTTAAGGAAGGGAGTCCTTCTTGCGGCGTTCGGAGAGTAGACGTAGAAGGTCGGAAGGCTGAGGGCAGAGGTGTTACCACAGCCCTGCTTCTGCGGGCGGGCATTCCCATAATTTCCGAAGATGATTCGTGGCCCTGATTTCTTTCATATGCGGGGGCTGACGAGACTCATGACCCGAGATATTTCGTGGAAGGCGGAGTCCGGAGAAGACGCGTGATGGTGGGGTATCCGCGAGCCGCTCGTCTCGCACCAAGAGCCGGGGGACACCAGCAAAAGGCACAGCCGAGCCCCAACTCGAAACGAGCCGCATTACGTCCATAGATTCTCGATAGTTGCGAAACGATGGAATCTCACACCGTACTTGTGCATATGCACCGCGCGTGCCCTCGGTTGACCGGTTTTCTCTGGGCCATGTCAGCCCGCGCTCGCGATACGTTGATCCGCGACATTCTGGACGCGGCCGGTCCGCAGGCTGCGGTCGATCGGATTGAAGACCTGCTCTCCGGGGAGGTCCCAGAAGTTGTCGAGGCGATTCTCCGCGATGAGGAGACACGGATTCCCTTCCTGGCCACTATTTCGGGTTCGAGGTTCCTTCATTCGATCCTCGTCCGGAGACCCCGGCAGTTGGAGGTTCTTTTCCGCGAGCAGGGGTACCGGGAAACCAAAACGAGACCGATCAAAGAGGAGGAGCTTCGAGAGGCCGTCAGAGGCATCGCTGATGCCGGCGGCTTCGACAAGGCGCTTCGCGCTTACAAGGAACTGGACTATCTCCGTATCGGATGCCGTGATCTGGCTGGGATCTCGCCGGTGCAGGAGGTAATGACGGAACTCTCGGACCTTGCCGCGGCAAGCATTCAGGCCGCGTTGGACTTTCACTGGGCCAGGCTCACGGCACGTCACGGAGCGCCGCCGGGCATCGGCAAGGGGATGGGCTTCGTCATTCTGGGTCTGGGCAAGATCTCGGGTAACGAGCTGAATTTTTCATCAGATGTGGACCTGATGTTCTTGCGAGGCCCGGACGCGGGCCGGACCGCAGGGCCTGACAGAGTCTCCGTGGCCAGGTTCTACGAGTCCCTGGGCCGCGCGGTGACTCAATCGCTGTCTGAGGTAACGGAGGATGGGTTCGTATTCCGCGTCGACCTCAGACTCAGACCTGAGGGCGCAAAAGGAGAGCTGGTTCCTTCACTGACAAATGCCCTGCACTACTATCTCGGTTGGGGACGCACATGGGAGCGGGCGGCTTTGATGAAGGCCGTGCCGGTGTCGGGTGACCTGGCCCTCGGCAAGCTTTTCCTGAAGAAGATGGAGCCGTTCATTTTCAGACGCCACCTCGATTACTCGACGCTGGAAGATATGCGGGAAATGAAGCTGCTCATCGAAACGAATCTGAGGAGGAAGCCGGGGATCAATATCAAGCTCGGCCAGGGCGGCATTCGAGAGATCGAATTTTTCGTTCAGGCTCTCCAACTGATCAACGGAGGCCGGAATCCTCGCATACGCTCAGCCGGCACTTTGAAATCATTGGAGCTCTTTCAGGAGACCGATCTCCTGGATGAGGAGACCACCAGCGCACTGCGTGCGGCCTACCTCTTTTTTCGCAAAACAGAGCATCGCATCCAGATCAATCACCAGCTCCAGACCCACGAGCTGCCCAGAACCGAGCAGGACCAGCTCGATCTCGCGAGAAGAATGGGATATCGAGAAGATGAGCTCCGGGCTTTTTTCGCGGAGCTTGAAAGACAGCGGCGACTCGTCGAAGAGCTCTTTTCCAGCCTGTTCTACAGCTCAACCGAGGAAATTGTTCAACAGTGCTCGTCAAGTGTGAAGACCATTGTGGGAAACATTCATAATGAGGAGAGGAGCGGAGAGCTCCTGGCTGAGGCCGGATTCACGGATCCCGCGAAATCCTATCCAATATTGAAGGGCCTCCTCGTGCCCGCGGATATGCGGATCCGCCCCGAAAAGGGTCGGCGTCTGCTCGAGCGTCTCGGGCCCTTGTTGCTCGATGAGCTGCTGAAGGTCCCGGAACCCGAGACAGCGCTCGTCGCATTGGACCGGTACATTCACTCTCTCCAAAGTCACTCGGGATATTTTTCCACGCTGCTGGAGAATCCCCCCACTGCTCGTTTCCTCGTAAAGATACTCGGCGAAAGTCGATTTTTCACCGAGTTGCTCATTCGTCATCCCCAGTCAATTGATTCGCTCATCGGCCGATGGACCGTCCAGCATCCCGGGGAACGTGATCTCTTGGCGAAAGAGTTGAGCGAGCGTCTCTCGTACTGCGATGATTATGAAGCCGAGCTGGATGTTTTGCGCATTTTCAAGAATGAACAGATCCTTCGTATCGGAGTAAGTCATCTGGCCGGGGAGATCGATTCCCCTACTGCGAGGTGGCTGGTCACCGAGCTGGCCGCGGTCTGCCTCGAGATCGCGGTGGAGATCGCGGAGCAGGAGATGGGACGCAAGTTCGGTTCGTCCCCGCGTTCCGGTGCTCTTCCATTCGTCATCCTGGGCCTGGGCAAGCTTGGGGGGATGGAGATGACGTATTTGTCCGATCTCGACGTGATCTTCATCTACGACCCGCCCGCGGATTCGATCGGGAGATTTTCCGCGCATGAATGGTTCACTCGCCTGGCGAATCGCATCATCTCCATATTGAGCGTGCCGACCTCCGAGGGGACGGTCTTCGCGATCGACGCGAGACTGAGGCCGTCCGGCCAAAAAGGGCCACTGGTATCCTCATTGTCCTCTTTCAGGGAATATCACCGCACCACCTCGAAGCTCTGGGAAAAACAAGCATTGATCAAGGCCCGTCCGGTCGTGGGTCCTGCTCAGCTCTGTGAAGAGGTTGACGGGATCGTAAGGGACTGCGTACTTCGCACGGAAATCTCAACCCGCGACCTTGGCGAGATCGCACGCTTGAGAAAGCGGATGGAAAGTGAGCTCGCCATGGAGGATGAGCGACATGTGGACCTGAAAACCGGCCACGGCGGAATGGTCGATGTGGAATTCTTTGTTCAGGGGAACATACTCCTCAACGCGAAGCGCCATCCCGATGTTCTCTGCGCGAATACGCTGGAAGCTCTCGCCGCGCTTCGCAGAGAGGAGCTCCTCGAAGAAGAACCGTTCCACACGCTCGATTCAGGATATCGATTCCTCACCAATCTGGAAGACCGCCTCCGTATCATGGAGCATCGAAGCGTCGACCGGATGCCGCTGGAAGGCGAGAAGCTGAGAGGACTCGCGCGGAGGCTCGGTTATGGAGACGGGCGAGAAGGGCTGTTTCTGAAAGATTATTTTTCGACGACCAATTCGATCCGCGAGATATACAACGACTTCTTCGGCGAGAATGAAGAGGAAAGCTGAAGCGGTGCCGACCGGGACGGATCGCTCTGCCATTTTTGCCGGTTAACCTCGATGAAACCCGCATGAGAACAAGTCCGATTGGGGAGGCTGCCCGCGGTCCGGGCCGGTGTGTCACTCGAGGACAGGGTCCGCGGTCTGATCCGCGAACAGCGACTTATCGATGGCCCTGAAATATGCTGCCTCAGGCGTAATGCGGCCGTCGTTCACCAATTGCTGCAGTGCTTGATCCATAGATTGCATCCCCGTGGCCGATCCGGTCTGGATGATCGAATCGATCTGTGCGAGCTTTTCCTCCCTGATCAAGTTGCCCACTGCCGGGCTGCTGATCAGTATCTCCACTGCCGCGCAGCGACCTTTGCCATCTGCGGTCTTGAGGAGCTGCTGCGCGAGAACTGCCTTGAGGGAATCGCTGACCATGCTTCTGACCCGACTCTGCTGAGCAGCGGGAAACGCGTTTACGATCCGCTCGATTGTTTTGGTGGCGGAGTTTGTGTGGAGCGTCCCAAAAACGAGTATGCCCAGCTCTGCACACGTGAGGGCCAGAGATATGGTCTCGAGGTCTCGCATCTCGCCCACCAGGATGATGTCGGGATCCTCTCTGGAGGCTACCCGTAACGCGTCGGCAAAGCTCGGTGCATGGGTCCCTATTTCCCGTTGAGTAATGAGTGAATTCCGGCTGACATGTACAAATTCAAGAGGATCTTCGATCGTGATGATATGCTTTTCCTGGGTTTCATTGATATGGTG
>JARRRG010000268.1:0-4413 GCA_037380965.1 Deltaproteobacteria bacterium | reverse complement strand
GTCACGGGATACGGTGAGTCCCAATCCATGAGGTCAACGCCCTCGGCATTCCACCCCGCTTGAGAAGCATAATTGATGAATTCTCCCCGACCGCAACCGATGTCGAGCAATCTGCCCCCAGATCCCTGGGGAAGCAATCGAATCATTCTCTGATATGCGGTCTGTTGTCGCTCTTTTCCCGTCAGGTAGTTTTCAGGGTACAGGAGAGGGATAGAATCCAGAGTGGGCATTGGGTTCACAAACGCCATGCCGCACCGACACTCGACAAGATGGAATTCTCCACCCGTGATTGGATCCGATTTCGAATAGAGTAATTCGTGATCCGAGGAACCGCAGAGGTCACAGTTCACATATTCGGTCTTGATATGATTCGAAATGCTCATGCCAGAATGGCGATTTCCAGCCAGGAAAGGGTACGTGGCCGCGGCCGCCATCGCCGCGGAATCGGTGGGAGCACGTGGAAAACTCCTTGTGGCGGATGATCTGCGTTTCACTTCGCTGGCGAACCGTACCAGACGCTCGCAGAAAATTCATTATACACCATAACCCCGAACCCGCTCGCCTGCGGCGGAGGACGGGGACTTTTTCGGGACTATCTCCTTCACGCCATGTCTGGCAGAGAAGAGGGGTTCGCGATCTCAGAGGCTCGGCTTGGCCTCAATTATCCCGTGACCCAGGGGCGCGGTATGATATCCGCGCGCTGAGACGGATCACCTTCATCGGCAAGGGTAAATGTGAGCTCTCGCATCAATTTCAGGAGCTCGTGTTGGCTCCGGTCCGAAATCTTGGTTATCTCGAATCCGGCGATGTACAGGCCACTTCCGGGATCGTGCCGTACCCACCGGCATTCGGCTTGAAAGCCGAATGGCGCCACCCCGTCATATTCGTCGACAGAGATCACGAGGGTCTTCATTTCATAAACGCTGGCTGCAATACGCTCCACTCCGACACCTTTTCTCGTGATGTCTCTGACCAGGCCTTTGACTTCGGGATTGCTCACGTCATAAATCGTGACCGGTACGACGGTGAAGTGTCTGGGAAGTTGCCGTATCTTCATCCAGCTATCCTCCTGACTCCCGCGAGGTTACGCCTCATAAGTCCTGGGACCATACGTTATGGTCGGCCGCGGCAATCGGCCGGCCGCTGGGCCTCACCGGTTCCCCGGGGTCGCGCCCGGATTCCATTCTTCGTGACGATTGCGTCCCGCCTCGTCCGGGGTACACCCACCAACGGGTTGCAGGACCGATATCAAGAACCCTCTCAAGAATCAACGAAAAACAGCTCACGCGAGTAGCGTACCCTCTGCCCCTCCCTCCCCGGAGCTCGACAGCACACCGGGTTTTGTTTTTAACGCGGTGCAATCCCCTTCGTCAGAAGTAAACGAAGCGCGTGCCGAAGGACAGTGTGTAAGTCCGCTGGATTGAAATACGTATGCGAGTGAAAAGGAGTGTTCCAATGACGAGGATCGGATCATGGGTTATTTTCTTCGCGCTCGTATTGCTTTTGAGTGCGACAGGTGTCTCACATGCGGGAGCGCCCCATTTCTATCCAAGGCATTGGCCGGGCCATGGACCGGTCTATACGGCAAGAGCAACGAATTGGAGAGGAGCTGTGTACTGGAGTCGTGCGGGTAGCCCCGGCGTCGCAGCTCAGCGGGCGCTGCGCAAATGTTGGCAAGACTCTGCCGTCAAGAGGAGCTGCAGGGTCGTCTCCATTCTCAACCAGTTGCGACCACTGAGACGGATTGTTGCGCCCTGAGCCTGTTTCAGCGAACCCCCCGCTCCGCGGCATGTTCGGCTGGGTGATCGCTTGAACCATGGGTTGATGGGCAACCGGCTCGAGGGCTCTGTGGGGAGAGGCCCCATGGAGCCCCGGCTGGCATTTTTCTCTCCCCGGGCAGCGAAGAAGATGCCTGGGCTGCAGTCCCGTTTTCGGCGGGGGAAATCCTTCGGTTCATTCAGCCGTTGCCGTGGCGCTCATGCAGCCTTCCCACAGCATTTCTTGTACTTCTTGCCCGAGCCACACGGACAGGGAGCATTTCGGCCTATTTTCTCGGTCTGTCGACGAACTGTTTTGGGTTTTGCCTCTCCTCCTCCGCCATCCCCGTGGGAGAGCAGCATCTCCTGCTCCTTGGGGGGAGCGAATTCTTCAAGCGCTTCCTCATCAGCGATTCTTACGAGGAACAGATTTCTGACGGTCTCTTCCTTGATACGAAAGCTCATGTCCAGGAAGAGCTCATAACCTTCCCGCTGGTATTCCTTGAGCGGATCTCTCTGCCCGTAACCCCTGAGGCCGATGCCCTCTTTGAGGTGATCCATACTGAGCAGGTGGTCCTTCCATTGGGTATCGACAGCCTGAAGCATGACGAATTTTTCGAGATCCCTCATGATTTCAGACGTAAGCTCCCGCTCCTTCTGCTCATAGGCTTCTTTTGCCGTCTCCATGAGGAACTCGGAGATACCATCCTTCGTCTGTTGTTCTTCCGGCAGTCCGTCAATCTCAAATCTGAAGCCGAACTGGCCCCAGAGAGCATCTTGAAGGCCAGCCAGATCCCATTCGCTGTACGGTTGACGTTCGTCGGTGAAGCGGTCAACGATGTCTTCCACGGTATCCTCGATCATGTCCGGGATAGCATCTTTGAGGTTCTCGCCGGCCAGAATGAACCGACGTTGCGCGTAGATAACTTCCCGCTGCTTGTTCATCACGTCGTCGAATTCGAGGAGGTGTTTACGAATGTCAAAATGGTGCGCTTCTACCTTCTTTTGAGCACTCTCGATTGCTCTCGTGGTGTATTTGTGCTCTATGGGCTCTCCTTCCTGCATACCGACGCGCTCCATCAGCATCTTCACCCTCTCGCCGCCGAATATGCGCATCAGATCGTCTTCCAGGCTAAGGTAAAATCGGCTCGAGCCCGGGTCGCCCTGCCGCCCGGAACGTCCACGCAGCTGGTTGTCGATTCGGCGGGATTCGTGGCGCTCGGTTCCAAGGATGTGGAGCCCCCCTTCGGTTATCACGCCCCGTTTTTCCTCCTCGCACTGCGCGGCGTACTGCTGGAGGAGTGCCTCGTACTCTCCTGAAGCCTCGCCCTTCCTCGATTTTGCTCTGGCCAGGAAGGTGGGGTTACCCCCGAGAATGATGTCGGTTCCGCGGCCTGCCATGTTGGTTGAGATGGTAACCCCCTTGAATCGACCGGCCTGGGCTACGATTTCAGCCTCTCCCTCATGGTTCTTCGCGTTCAGCACATTATGCGGAATACCCAACTTTTTCAACCGCTTCGAGAGATACTCCGATTTCTCGATGGAGATGGTTCCCACGAGCACCGGTTGGCCTCGGCGGTGGAGTTCGCATATTTCTTCGACCACCGCGTCGAATTTCTCCGCTTCAGACTTGTAAATGAGGTCCGAATGGTCTGCCCGGACCATGGGCAAATTGGTCGGAATCACGACAACATCGAGGTCGTAAATTTTCTTGAACTCCGGGGCTTCGGTGTCGGCCGTGCCGGTCATGCCCGCGAGCTTGTCGTACATTCGGAAGTAATTCTGAAAAGTTATCGTGGCAAGGGTCTGGTTCTCATTTTCGATGTGCACGCCTTCCTTGGCTTCCAGGGCCTGATGCAACCCGTCGGAATACCGTCGCCCCGGCATCAGCCTGCCGGTGAATTCGTCCACGATCACGACTTGCCCGTCCGTCACGATGTAATCAACGTCCTTCTTGAAGAGTGTGTGGGCCTTGAGCGCTTGGTTTACATGATGGAGAGTCTCCATCTGCGAGGGATCATAGAGGTTGCCCACTCCGAGCGAATGCTCCACCCGTGACACGCCCTCTTCAGTGAGAACAACGCTTCGAGCCTTCTCATCTATGGTGTAATGCCGCTCTTTTTTCAGTCCGGGGATGACCCGGTTAATCTTGTAATATCGATCGGTGTTCTCGTGGGTCGGCCCGGAGATGATCAGCGGGGTCCTCGCCTCATCGATAAGGATGCTGTCGACCTCGTCTACGATGGCATAGTGGAGATCGCGCTGCACGTAATCCTCGAGCGCAAACTTCATATTGTCCCGGAGATAATCGAAGCCGAATTCGTTGTTCGTGCCGTAGGTAATATCTGCGTTATAAGCTTCCCGGCGCTCTTCGTCATCCATATCGTGGACGATCACTCCCACGGAGAACCCCAGGAAATTGTAGATGACCCCCATCCATTCAGAATCTCGCCGGGCAAGGTAATCATTGACGGTCACCACGTGCGCGCCTTTTCCCGAGAGCGCGTTAAGACACAAGGGCAACGTTGCGGCGAGGGTCTTTCCCTCACCGGTTTTCATTTCCGCTATCTTCCCTTCATGAAGCACAATTCCGCCGATCAGTTGGACGTCGAAATGCCTCATGCCCAGGGTTCGAACCGATGCCTCTCGAACCAGG
>JARRRG010000267.1:0-6472 GCA_037380965.1 Deltaproteobacteria bacterium | reverse complement strand
AGGCTGCGTCGAAAGGTGAACCTTGCACATGATAGCCATGCGTGATGAGGGAAAATGTCGAACGGCTCTATGGAAGGTACGAGCTATGAAATCAGCGCAGGACAATTGCGGAGTCTTTGGCCTTTATTCGAGCACCCCATGTGTCCTTGATATCTACCAGGGAATCGATTTCTTGCAGCATCGTGGCCAGAAGTACTGCGGTGTGTCGGTCTTTGATGGGAAGGTACGACAGGTCACGCATCACGGCCAAGTCAGAGCCTCATTTACTGACAGAGAAGTCAGGTACTTGCGTGGCAACTGGGGCATCGGACACGTGAGTCTCAAAGAACGACAACCGGTCAAGTGGCAGTCCGATTTTGGTGAGATCGCGGTGGCATTTAGCGGAAATGTGCTCAATGCCGATGAACTTATCGGGGAGATGATGAGCAGGGGCAAGGCCTTTTTCAAGAGCTACGACGTCGAGATATTTTCCAAAATCATCCTGGAGGCCAAGAATCCTCTTGCGGGCCTAACTCATCTTCCCGCAAGAATAAAAAGGGACTTACTCCTTGCTTCTGTTGACTGGAGAGGGAGTCTATGCGGCCCGGGACATCTATGGATTGCACCCGCTTGTCTTGGGGCATGGTCCGGGTAAGTGTGCCGTGAGCTCCGAATCCCGTGCAATTCAGAACCTTGAAATGGATGTGGTTCGAGATGTGAGACCGGGTGAAATAGTGCTGATCAACGATAAGGGGCTCCAAACTGTACAACAGATCGAGTCTCTCCGGAGGGCTCACTGCGCTTTCGAATGGGCGTATACTTCTAGCATTGATTCGGTGATTGAAGGGATTTATGTTCAGGCGGCCAGAAACAACATGGGAGCCAGTCTGGCTCAAAGGGACAAGGACGAGGGAGGACTCGAAGCCAACTTCGTCGTGCCGGTACCCATGTCTGGTATCGGTCACGCGATCGGCTACCATAGAAGCTCGCACCTCAACTATCAGGAAGTCTTCCTTTATAATCGTTTCGCGGATAGAAGCTACACCCCCTCAATCCAGCTCGCGCGAGAGCGAATGGCAAAGCGCAAGCTCTCAGTACTGCGTCACTCCGTCAAGAATAAGCGGATTGTACTTTGTGATGACTCCATAGTAAGAGGCACACAGATAATGCATAAGGTCCGAGATCTCAAAATGGCTGGTGCCAAGGAAGTGCACGTGCGTGTCGCCTGTCCACCTTTGATGTATCCATGCGGCTTCGGAGTTTCGACGAGAAGCTATGATGAATTGCTCGCCAGGAGTTTCTTGCGCCCAACGGAGTTAGAATCTTCTGAAAAACTGGAAAAACTGGAAAAACTGGAAGAGCTGGAAGAATGGACGGCAAAACAGACCGGAGCCGATTCCGTCAAGTACAACAGCCTGGGAGACTTTGTTCATGCCCTTGGGATCCCAGGAGATGCTCTCTGTCTGAAATGCTGGAACGGTAAGCGGCCGACCGAACGCTGACGTACACCAATTGCGAGCCGTTTTCACGGATATCGAGGGTCCCATGAAGGATCAAGAAACGACCAAAGAAAAAAGCAAAAGGGAATCGGCGAAATCGCGCGCCGAGCTACACGAATCCGAGGCCACGTGTATGGCTGAAAACGATCCGCATGGAATGTCGTCTAACGTCACCCTCGAAGCCGAGGATGAGGACGGGTCTCGCACAGTGGATTCCCAGGACGGGCCATCCTATCGGGGAGTGCACACTAACGACGCTCTGCAGAAAAGTGAGTCCAGGTACCGAGCTCTGTTTGAAAACATCCGGGAAGGAGTCGCGATCTACAGACTCGACCATGACGGCAAAAATTTTGTCTTTGTGGATTTCAATAGAGCGGGCGAGCGAATCGACAATGTTCGGAAGGAGCAACTTATTGGCAAGAGCCTTCTTGAAGTGTTCCCGAGCGCCGGTGAGTTTGGCCTGTTCGACGTTCTGCGCAGAGTGTGGCGAACGGGGATCCCGGAAATTCATCCCCTAACTGAGTATAAGGATCAGAGAATTGCGGGATGGAGGGAGAACTTCGTATTTCGGCTGCCTTCTGGCGAGGTCGTGGCTATTTACACCGACGAGACAGACCGGATGCGCTCGGAGCTGGAACTCCGTAAGAATGAACAAAGACTTGAATTGGCCCTGATGGGCGCGAATTTGGGGCTCTGGGATTTGAATCTTCAGACCGGCGAACAATTCTATGACGAACGATGGGCCTCAATGCTCGGTTACTCCGTTGACGAGATCGAACCGCGTGTGAAGGTCTGGCTAGAGCTCATCCATCCGGAAGATATGCCTGGCGTGGTTGAGGCGTTCGAGTCCCACCTCCAAGGTCAAATGCCCCTCTATGAGACTGTACATAGGCTCAAAGCGAAATCGGGTGAATGGAAATGGATTTTGGCCCGCGGAAAGATTGTGGAACGCGATTCAGAGGGCAAGCCTCTCCGAATGACCGGGACACACCTCGACATCACAGAGCGCAAAAAGACGGAACAGAATTATCGAAGAGCCGCTGATCTATTGGAAGCCCTGTTTCAAGCCTCTCCCGATCTTATCTCAGTCCATGACCAAGACTTGAGAATAGTGAAAAGCAATTGGAAAGGTCTTGACTATGTGCCCTTGGAAAAACGGAAAGAAGGGCTCCACTGCTATGAGGTATACATGAACCGTTCTATACCCTGTGAAAATTGCCGGGCCTTGGGCGTGTTTGAAACAGGTGAGCCCCAAATCTTCGAAGACGTTAATCCTATTGATGAAAGAATAAGAGAAATCACGATATTTCCCATAACTGACGAAGCGGGGAAGGTGGTTTGGGTAGCTGAACATCTGCACGATATAACAGAGCGCAAACGGGCCGAACAAGGTATCCGGCAAAGCGAGGAGCGTTTTCGGGCTGTATTTGAGAGCGTCAGCGATTGCATATGGATCAAAGACACTGATTTCAGATATACCCACGTCAATCCAGCCGTCACAAAGCTCCTTGACCTTCCAGCATCCGAGATCATCGGCCGGCGAGCCGAGGAGCTCTATGGGGAGGAATTTGGGAAACAGATTTCAGAGCGGTGTTCCCGTGTGGTGGCAGGAGAATCACTCGAATACGAGCAAAGTCGACTCGTCCACGATGTTCCCATGGTTTTCCACGATGTGTGCGTGCCACTTAGAAACATGGAAGGTAAGATCACGGGAGTTTGCCGCGTTTCTCGTCGTGTCACCGAGAGGGCCTCGTTACGTGAGAAACAAGATATGGCTGCTCAGCGGTACCCATCAAGCGCGATGGAAGACACCTTGAAAATGGCTATGGCCGCTGCTGCTCATAGCGGCGTAGTTCTGCTCCAGGGGGAGAGCGGAACCGGAAAGGATTACCTTGCTCGCTGGATACACGATCATTCCCCTCGAGCCAGCGGATCTTTTTTCTCCATCAATTGCGCTGCCCTGCCCAAGGAATTGGCGGAATCAGAGCTCTTCGGTCATGAGCGTGGGGCATTCACCGGTGCAGCGGTTAGGAAAAAAGGGATGCTAGAGTTGGCGGAAGGTGGAACGATTCTCTTGAACGAGATTGGCGAGCTGGCTCCGCCTCTGCAGTCCAAGCTCCTCATGTTTCTTGACACCAACTCATTCATGCGGGTGGGTGGCGAGATGTCCATTCGGATCGATGCCAGGATCATGGCAGCCACACACAGGGATCTGAGAAAGGAAGTTTCTCAAGGTCGCTTCCTGGAACCTCTCTTCTATCGTCTGAGCGTTTTTCCCTTGGACGTTCCCCCTTTGCGAGACCGTCTGGAGGACATCCCGGTTCTGGTAGAAGAGATATTGGTTAAGTTGGCGTGTGAAATGCAAATGCCCAGGCTGCCCGTAATCGATGAGGAACATATACAGGTACTTTCAGGATATTTTTGGCCGGGAAACGTGAGAGAGCTGAGGAATGTGATCGAGCGCTCTTTGATGCTCTGGGGCAGAGGCAGGTTCAGGATAGCCTTGCCTGAATCAAAGCCGGATCCTAAACACGTGCAGCATACTCTTGACTACGTTCCAGGCAAGACACTTCGTGAGGCACACGAGGAAGTCACAAAGTCGCTCTGCAGCGAAGCGCTCCGGCATTGCCAGGGCAATAAGACGGACGCTGCCAAACTGCTCGGAATATCACGCGATGCATTCTATAGATATATCAAGAGGTTTGGCATCACGTCCTAGAAAAAGACGTACCCACAGAGCGATAATATAAGTCACTTCCCACCCTTTAATCGTGCAGAGATCAACTGGCACGAAAATTGAATAAACTTTTACCAGAGGATCAATTTCCTCCCTAAAGCATTTGTCAAGAAATCGGGTTTCACCAGGTAGCTTTCGCGGTCGTCCCCTTTTGCTTGGCCGAACACAACTCTGACCGCACGCAACGAGACTTACAGAACCATTTGTGAAGAGAGGGAGGGCGCATGCCTCAAGAGAAAACCCAACGGGGACGCCAGAAGTTAGGTGAGCGCCTCATTCAAGAAGCCATGCTGGGACACCTCCAAGCAGTACGACAACTCATCGCTGACGGTGCGGACATCGACTTTGCCAACGCAAAAGGCTTCACTCCTCTGATGGCGGCTGCCCACTGGAAGCGATTGGATGTAGTGAGATTTCTTCTTGAGAATGGAGCAGACGAGAAACTAGTCGAGCGAGAAACCGGAATGAATGCCCTGATGTACGCTTGCCTGTCGGGGAGTCGTGAAGCTCTCGAACTCCTTCTGGAAACCAGCAGAGGCGTCAATGGGACGGACTGCTACGGGAGAACCGTTTTGATGATGGCTGTGGCAACCGGAAAAGTGGACGCAGTGAAAATGCTGGTGAAAGCCGGAGCTGACATCAATGCTCAAGACGCACTCGGAAACACTGCCTTGGATTTGGCGGTTAGAGGGGAACGGCAGGGAGTTACTTCCTTCCTTAGCTTGAAAGGAGCTCTGCGGGGCTCAGGAAAGCGTGTCGAAACGCTGGAAGGACAGGGATCTTGCATTTCATCTCGAGGATTAACCAGGGACCGATGGTAGGAGGAATTTCGGCGGCTAAGCGAAAGAGAGAAGTCGAGGGGGATTTCGAGATGTTGCATGAGAAGAGAATAAACGATTTGATCAAGGCTGCGCGTACACCGAGTACTTCAGGAGCAAGATCCTAAAAGCAGACAGAGCAAATGTCCTTACCGGTGTGGGAGTTCTGACGGCAGCTAAGATGCAACATAGTCAGGGTACAGCTTGCAGCCCAGATCACGAATCACGCTACCCCGTGATAGAGAGTAGGGAGGCACCGTCAATGGCATCGGTGATCCGGAGCCGTCAACAGCAACCCCACGTGTCCTGACGATAGACCGTCAGGGGACTGGTTTCACGTTGCAGGCGGATAGCTCGCTTCTCCGCTATCTCTATGGCAGCTTCTGGAGGATAAGATGAGCTCGGGAGACGAGTTGAACGCAACGATGGGAAAAAAGCACGAGAGCGGCTTCCATAGGGATAGCGTGCCCCAGATAGATTTCAAGGAACGGCTCCAGGAGAAGATCACTAAGCCGCCTGAGGCCTACCTCGAGAAACCAGTCGACAAGAGAACTTCTTGGCCGCCATCAGGAGGGAAATGGGACGGGCGAAGCTCTCTTCCTTGGTACGACTGGTCAAACCAAGGGGAAACGCGAGGAACGCATGTCATACGTAGCCGAAGGTTCAAGCGAAACATCAAGAGTGAGCCGCGCAAACCAAGGTGGCGAGGCCAGACGGCTCCGTCTTGAGGAGTTGGAAGAGCGGCTGGCGCAAAGGCTTTCCCTCATCAAGCATCGTGTCGTGGTGATGAGCGGTAAAGGTGGCGTTGGGAAATCCACAGTGGCGGTCAATCTTGCCGTGGCATTGTCCAAGTCGGGCAAAAAGGTGGGGGTCCTCGATGGGGATGTTCACGGCCCTGATGTGCCCAAGATGTTTGGCCTGCAAGGCCAAAGTGCTGATGCCGGACCTGCAGGTCTACTACCGGTGAGAGGTCCGCAAGACGTAGAGATCATGTCCATGGCTTTCCTCATTCCGGGTGAGGACACCCCCGTTGCCTGGAGAGGACCGCTGAAGCACTCGTTGTTTCAACAATTCCTTGCGGACGTTGACTGGGGCAAGCTGGACTACCTCATCGTGGATCTTCCACCCGGGACAGGAGACGAGGCGCTCAGCATCGCTCAGTTGATGGGAAAGCCGCTGTGGGCAATCGTTGTCACTACACCCCAGGATGTGGCCTTACTTGATTCACGGAAGGCTGTTGTTTTTGGCAAGACATTAGAGGCGAATGTTCTTGGCATCATTGAGAACATGAGTAGTCTCCAGTGTCCCTACTGCGGGAAGCACATAGATCTCTTCAGAGTGGGTGGCGGCGAAAAAGCCGCTCACGAGCTTGGCGTTCCTTTCTTGGGCAGAATTCCTATTGATCCGAATGTGGTGTTGGGCGGTGACGAAGGCATGCC
>JARRRG010000266.1:0-4420 GCA_037380965.1 Deltaproteobacteria bacterium | reverse complement strand
TCCGAAAGCGAGATGGGTCGCTGTCAGAGCTCGGCTGAACACGCCACTCACCCCTTCGATTGGGCTCTCTTCCCCTTCGGCCTTCCGGTCCTGAGCCGCTCGAAACCTCGTGACCGCGGTATCCCGTTCGTGCCATGGCTCGGACAGACCGGTGGCCGAAAAAAATCTCCGCGCGCGTAACCCAATCCTTGTTCACGCCACTTTTTGTACAGAGCGCCCCGTGATCGATCAACGGACTGCCTCTTACGATCCTAGCGAAAAGTGAAAAAGGGGGATTCAACATGACGAGGAAAAAAGCTCTCGTGGCCGCGGCTGCGGTCACTCTGGTGGTGGCGGCCGCAATAGGCGCGTGGGCATTGGGAACGGGCCATGCGACATATTTCGGGGACTCTTTTCATGCTCCCATGAAACGCCTGATTGCCGGTAAGATCGGCCGCTTTCTCGTCTTCAGGTCTGAATTCGAATTGCGCGACGATCAGAAGAAGAAGATCTTCGACATCATCAAAGCGCACAAACAGGAGATTATTCCTCTGGCCGACACCATGTTGGAGAAGCGCACGAAGCTTCGAGAGGCCATTCTGAGAAGACCGACCGACGAACAGGCGGTTCGTGAGGCTGCAACAAGCCTGAGCGCGAGCCTTGTGGACGCATCGATTCTGGCTGCAAAGCTGGTGGCTCAGGCCAGGTCGGTGCTCACCGAGGACCAGTGGCGGTGCATCCTCAACTATAGAAAAGGAGAGGACAAGGCTGTGCACACGTGGCTGGAACATCTTCGCATGTGACGCGCCCACGGAGCGTGCGCGGTAAGACGGTAAACCAGCGGGCCGGGTCTTCGGGGTCAGGGCACCGCGCTGATCCCGAACCGGCCGGCCGGCGCTCTCGGGAGATAGCCGCCGGTATCGGCCTGTGGTAGTGTTGCATCGAGATGCCCGTACGAGCGATGAATGTGACCTGGGAGGCCCGGTATTCACCTTAAATGTCCCTGACCCCGTGGTGAAATGGGCCCGTGTGACTCGGAGGTACTTTTCAACGTGGCAACCGGTTTGGACACGCGACTCCGTGACCCTCGGATTTACGATGGCGATGACCGGCCCGGCGCAACCATCCTCGCGTCAGCGGTACGCGACAACACCGAGGAGCAAGAGTCGCCTTTGCCTGTGGACCCGGACCTGGCCGACATACGTTTGACGCTCGATGGAGAAGGCGCGGCGTACGAAAGACTCGTCACCCGTCACCAGAGCCGTGTGGCCGCCCGGATGTGGAAATTCACCCGGGAAAAACCCGATCACGAGGAACTCGTGCAGGAAGTATTCGTTCAGGCGTATCTGAGCCTGCCCACCTACCGTGGTGACGCTCCCTTCGAGCACTGGTTGGCTCGAATATCCACCAGGGTGGGCTACCGATTCCTGAAGCGCATTTCCGCTGACCGGCGACAGGACCCGCTTCCGTCGGAGGAGCTGGATCGGGTGGCAGCCGAAGAGCCCGAGCATATTGACCCCAAAAGAGGGGCAGAGCTGCTTCACTCACTGCTCGGGAGGCTGTCTGCTCGCAACCGCATGGTGATAACGCTTCGGTACCTCGAGGAGAGGAGCGTCGAAGAAACGGCCGAGCTCATCGGCTGGACGCAATCCATGGTAAAGGTCCAGGCGTGGCGGGCTCGAAAACAACTGAAGAAACTGTGTCAGGAAGCCGGGCTGGAGATCGAACGATGAATGAACTGGAGCTCCTCAAGAAACTGGGATCGGCAGCCCAACGGGAAGACGTCCCGGAGGTGGATGTGAGCCGGAAGGTGCTCTCAGCCGTGACCGCTCCCCAGGACGATTGGAGTCCGTCACTGGCTTGGATTGCCGGCGCGTCTTTTGCCGCGGCCGTGATCGTGGCCTCGATAGCGTTCTATGACCTGGCCGTCTGGATGGACCCATTAAGGGACTTGTTCTTCTCTTTTGGAGACTTGACGCTATGACTGAACACGCTTCGGAAAAAGGTTCCGCGCCGGACGAGACGATCGCGCGGAGAAAGCCCAGACGCTGGAAAGCCGTCGTGCTCGGGCTGTTCATCCTGGTGTGCGGCGCGCTCATCGGCTCCGCTGCGACAATCATCCATCTGAAACACCTGTTCAGCGTTGTGCATACACCGGGAGCCGCGGCCGAGCGGATCACGGATCATATGCGGCGGCGGCTCGACCTCTCGGACGAGCAGGCGGCAAAGGTCTGTGCCATACTTACGAAACGGGAAACAGCCCTCCGGGCGATCGTTCACGAAATGCAACCGAAGCTTGAAAAGCAACTTCAGCTCGCCAAAGAAGAAGTGGCCGCGGTCCTCGATCCTGAGCAGGCACGCCGTTGGAAGACACGTTTCAATCGCCTGGAGGACCGATGGAAACGGAGATGGCTCGGCGTCACATCCGAGGGGAAAAGGGAGCATTGACGAACGACCGCGACACTGCTTCGAGCACTCCTGTCATTCATCAAGACTTCATCTGACATTTGTCCCACCATTATGACGATTTCTCACAGATTCTCGGCAGACCGCGTCTCGAAATCGATCGGTTGCTCATCAGTTCCGAGATTGTCCCGGAAGTACCGCGTGTCCTCATGATCCGCGCCCAGCAATGCGGTGAGACAGTCGAGGGCTTGTCTTCTCCATCTGCGAAACTCGATCTCGTTGAAATCACTGTCAAGCACACGCCATCCGGTTTGAATCAATTCGTCTATCTGCTGGTCGGCACACATAATATTGTCCCTCGTTGGGGGGCGAGATCCATGAACCCAACATTCCGATCTTGCCCACGGTTTTCGGAGATCGGTCAAGCGATCGTCTGTTATGCGGCCCGCCGGTCCGCGGTCTCACCGGCACGCGGGGGCGGCATCAACAGCGCGGTTATCTCCGTATGTCCTTCTATTGCCGAGAGATCCGCGGCTGTAGTGCCGAATGCGCTCTCGACATGCACATCCGCGCCCGCGGCCATGAGCAGCCGGACGGTTCGAATGTTGCCGACAGCGGCCGCGGCCATCAGCGCGGTTCTCCCGAACCGGTCACGCGCGTTTGCATCCGCGCCGTATCCGAGAAGCATCTCGACGGCCCCCGATCTTCCGGCGAGGGAGGCGAACATGAGCGCGGTGCAGCCGAAAAACTTCTCCTGAGCTTCGATCTCCGCTCCATGTTCCACGAGCACGTTCACCGCGTCGGCATGACCTCGGATAGAGGCTGCCATGAGAGCCGTCAAACCCCACTCGTCGACTGAATTGAAGTCCGCACCCGCTGAAAGCAGCTCAATAATCGCCTCCAGGCTCCCTGCCCCGGCCTCTTTCATGAGCTTTTCCGTCACCATCTCCCCCTTCCTTCCGAGCCTTATGGTGCCGCTTCCGGCCACGCCGCAATGCCTGGTGGCGGGTTCGGGCACGACGGATCAATGCCTGTGAACGTCTGCAACTCATTTCCGACCTTGGCTGCAGCCGGATATACGTCCCGGACCGCACGGTTGACGTGAGGAAGATACCCGGTCAACAAAACGGTAGTGGTGTCGGTCTCTTCTCGAACGATCGATCACGCTCCGCAGACGCATGACAAGCCATGCCGCGGACTCACGCGGTTGGCAATGCGGACAGGCAATCCGAGCCTCCAATCGCATTGGTCGGCCGGGACCCCAGGCGCTCGACAGCAGCGATCGGCATGCCGGCCCGGTAGCGGAAGAGTACTTGGATGCTTGCATCAAAGAGAGCGTCCCCAATGAACAGCATGGATCGAAACCCGAATTCTTTCTTGCAATTGAACTATGAAGAGCATTTGTTACGAACTGATGAGTGACCGGTTAATTTTCAGTTGCCCGGTTTCGGGAATGGGGAGGATCAAACGAGCAGTTCATTGACGGCGCGCGGTTCGCCACATGGCAAGCTTCCGACGGAATTCCGGCGCGGCGATCGGAAAGACAACAAAGGAATGACTTCATCCCTCCGGGACGCGTAGAGCAAAGGATATTCCGATAAGGGTCATCTCCGGATAGGGTTATTCGCCGAATGCAATTATCCGCTTATAAAATCCTCATACCGGCGAGAGTAGCGGCTCCAAGGGGCTTTTCTTTCGGCCTGCCGGCAATTGACACGGCAACTCCGGAGGCCGTTTGCGGGGAAGTCCGAAAAGGAGATGAAGCAATGGGACGGGAGGTGGCCGCTCACGGAGATCGATCCGCGTGCGTCAGCCCGAATTGCCGATCATTACTGGTTCCTCGGCACGCGAGGAAGTTAATGGCACCCTCACTGCTTGACCACATCGGGCACATCTCCGTACCTCACTTCGAGGGTGTCGAGCTTTTCAGGAGTGGAAGCCACGCCGGCTTCGAACTCCACGCGGTCAGATTTCAGGCCGATCGCCTCATTGGGTACGACGTGACCTGTGGGGACTCCCGGTAAGCTGTGAGCCG
>JARRRG010000265.1:0-4453 GCA_037380965.1 Deltaproteobacteria bacterium | reverse complement strand
GGCCTGGAAGTGTCGATCGTGGTACGCGTCCATCTGCTCCACGGTGATAGGCTGGGGAAGGAGCTTGACGATCCTCCCGGTCGCCTGAGTCAGAGAGATCCGGTTTCCCGTATATTCTTGAAATATTTCCGAAAGCTCCGATTCCAGCTCGGGATAGGTGAAAGAAATTGGATCAAAGGGGCCATTGGGCGACAGGCATTCGCTCCAGTCGGACGAGACTGCCGCGTGATAATTGTTCGCATTTCCGCCCATGCTGCTATTCGCTTTCCCGCGATCCTTTCTTGATCCTCGCGATTTTTGACTCGCACGGCGTTGTACCGGTGAGTAGCTCGCTTTTGGGAGAGGCGAGGCCACGCTCCTCACCGCCCGGCTGGTTCTCCCGGGGCTCATCCCGCCGGGGATTTTTGCAGAAACGTGATTAAATGCAACCTTTTTCCTCTTCGGCCGCGAAAGCGAGTGGGCTTGCCGACTTACTCCCGTCGGGTTCCTCCAGAGTCCATCTCCGCGGTTTTGAATGATATTTAGCATTGATTTTCAATGGGTTAAATTGTATGGATGCAATTCAAACACCTCTCACAGGAGATGAGCCGATGGCCAAACCAGACATGCAGTTGACTCCGGAAGAGCTGCTGAAAATCATCAGAGCGGGTGCCTTGAAGGACGAGATTATACAGCAGCACAAGACTTCCGAGCAGGAGCTTGCCCTGGCCTTGCTGCCCGCGTACCGGAACGGTGAATTGACGAAAGAGGAGTTCAACACGTTCTTTCAGGGGATGTCCCTGCGACCCCAGGTGAACGTTGAACAGGACCAGTCACCCGGCCCGCTCTCGGCCGGTGAGCAAGTAGAGTCGCCTCCTGTGCAAGAAAAACCTCAGAAAGCCTCCCCGGAACCGCAGGGAGGCTTTGCCGGGCTGTTCACCAGAAAATCGCCGAAGGAGCCGGAAAAACAGTCTGAAGCCGAAGGTGAGGAAGCGCCGACAGGCAGGGACGGCGCTCTTGACCGAAAGGAAGAGCCCCGCACTACGGCCGTGCGGAATGAACCGGAGAAAGCGGTTCCACAAGAGGCGGCAGCCGAGGCCGTCATAACGAACGAAAGTGTCGAGGCCCCTCAGTCGGCAGCGGGGTTGGAGGTCGTTCTGGCGCGGCTCGATTCCATAGACCGGCGCCTGGCTCGAATTGAAGAAAAGTTGGGACTGACCTAGTGGAGCGCGATTGAACCGGACGGCTGATCGGGATGGCGCGTCCCGGTCGCTTGATTGACCGGGGACCAGAAGGGGCGGTTTCTCGGTGGCCGATCGCCCGAGTAACAAATCAGTGGACTTCCCACACAGTCTGAGAGAATATGGGAAAGGCCTCTAGAGAAAGCAATGAGCTCACCCCTGTGGGAGGGGTTCGGCGAGCATTTTTCAGTCCATTTCGGGTGAGAGATTTCCGAACAAATTGATGTGAAAGGAGACCGATCATGAACGTTTCGAGCGCGATGACGAAGAGACTGTTAATACTGGCCGCCATGGTGGTGGCAGTCTCCTTTCCCGGCTTTGCTCGGGCTGATGAGGCTGGTCTGGGGAGTATCGATCTGAGAAAAGTCTATCAATCGTCCGTCAGGATCAAAGCGGCAGTTGAGAGCATTCAAAAACTCGAGGTCGATTCGAAGGCAAATTTGGAGCGGATCATATCGGAAGTGAAAGCGCTTGAAGCGAAGCTCAAAGAAGGAAAACAGACGCAGAAGAAAGAGGAAAAAGAGAAACTCGAAGCCAAGCTCAAGGCAAAACAGGATCAATTGAAAGAGGAACGGCAGGCCTTGAGGGTCAAACTCGCATTCAAGCACAAATCGGTAGAAACCGAAATCAGGGTCAAGGTCAAAGAAGCTATTGATAAAGCAGCCCAAGAAGCGAATCTCAAGGGAGTCATTTCCGACACGGTGCTGCTCTACTCGAAAGGCATGCCTGACATTACCGATAACGTGCTCAAGTTCTTGGACGCGGGGCTGGCCAAGAAGAGCCAGAAAAAACCGGCCCCCGCAAAAAAGGCGAAGTAAGGGGAAATGAGCTTTCTCACTGCCTGAGGCGGGCATGCATCTCATAAATATTGCCGGACCCTGAAGGTCCCTCGCCGCACTGTACAGGGCCTGACGGACCGAATCCAATTATAGGGCATGAATCTCACTTGACTGAATTTCGACTCCTTGACACGGGCCGACTCTCCGCCGCGGCAAACATGGCTCTGGACAAAATAATCTTGGAAGAAGTGGCGGAGCGCTCGAGTCCCCCGACACTGAGGTTCCTCCAGTTCCAGCCCGCCGCGGCTCTGGTGGGTTACCATCAGGACGTGAACCTTGAAATACGGCGGGAATTCTGTCGTGAGCACGGCATAGACATCAATCGACGGCATACGGGAGGGGGGAGCATATTCTTCCAGGAATCAGCCCTCGGTTGGGAGCTGTACGGTATTCCCGGCGAAGCGCCCTTTCGGGGTTCATTCGAGAACATTCTCCATACCATATGCACGATCTCCGCGGCAGGTCTCTCCCGCCTTGGCATTGAGGCCAGATTTCGGCCCCGCAATGACATCGAAGTGGACGGCCGAAAGATCTCAGGAACCGGCGGCGTTACCATTTCCGGCGGATTCATGTTCCAGGGGACCGTTCTGGTTGAAAAGGATCTCGATCTTTTTATCAAGGCGCTGCGTGTGCCCGTCGAGAAGCTCAAGAAACGTGAGATCGAATCGCTGCTGGAGCGGATCTGTTTCTTGTCCGATCTCCTCAGTCCTACTCCCACGCTCACGCAGATAAAAGAGAAGATGGCCCGGGAGTTCGGACAGAGCTTGCAGGTTCGCATGATCCCGGGGGATCTGACCTCGAGGGAAAAGGAGCGCCTCGCCGCGGAGCTGAGCCTGTTCCAGAGTCCCGAATGGATCATGGCCCGTTCCCGGCCGGCTCACGAGGGGGAGCCGACACGCTCCATCACCCAGACCGAAGCCGGCACATTGAGGGTTTATCTGTGGACCGCGCCGGGGGGGCGCAGGATACGCCAGGCTTTGATTGTCGGTGACTTTTTCGCGATCCCGAATCGTCTCATACACGACCTCGAGGCAGCCCTGGTGGGTCTGCCCATGGAACGGGAAGCCCTGGAAAATGCAGTGAAATCCTTTTTTCGTATGTACGATGGCCGGATTCTCGGTATTGATCCTCCCAGTGTCGGTGAAGCGATCGGCAGCGCCGCGGAGCGTATGACCCTCTTGGATGGGGATTTCTCACTGTGCGAGGTTAATGAGCTCTTCCTGGTCAATGTTCGGCCGGACGAGCTGTTGAACCATCAGCCTCGATGGCTCCTCTTGCCCTATTGCTCGAAGAATTTGGACTGCGGGTACCGGGCCGTTCCCGGATGCGCGGAGTGTGGCGAATGTGAGATCGGGGAATGCCACGAGCTTGCTCGTTCCTTCGGCATGAAACCAGTGACGATTCAGAGCTTTGAACATCTCATGCAGGTGCTCTCCCAGGAGTGTCAGGACAGGGATGGAATGTATGTGGGATCGTGTTGCGAAGCATTCTACGCCAAGCACCAGCAGGAGATGGAACAAATGCGCGCACGGGGGATACTCGTCAATCTCGATTCCACCACCTGCTACGACCTGGGCAAGGGGACGGAGGCGTACAAAGGGCGTTTCGACAACAAGACCTTCCTTAACCTGGTGCTCATCGAGAAGACGCTCACGCGCCTCAATGGTCGCCCCCATTGACGGGAAACGAATGCCGCGCACGCGGTGTCTATTCCTTCCCGGCCAACCACGTTGACAAGAGCCGCGATCGGCAATCCACTCACCCGAGTCCCAATGACTGCACTCCACTGTGACATCCTGGTAGTCGGCGCCGGTCCTGCCGGCTCATGCGCGGCGGCAGCAGCCGCGGAACAGGGCGCGCGTACGCTCCTCATCGACGCGAAGACGAGAATCGGTGAGCAGCACCTTTGTGGTGAATTTGTGCCCCCGCAGTTGTTCACGGAGCTTAATCTGAGCCGCGCGAGCGTGATCCAGCCTGTTGAGCGGATGGAGACCGTCATTATTGAGTCGGCCACAGGGCCGCGCGGCTCGATCCCGTTGTCTCGAGAGGACTCGATATTCGGTTTCCCTGGAGGCTCGACTGGAGCCGAGCCCGCGCGGGATCCGGGCCCCTGGGTGTCGACGAGCCATGAATCCCGATCTCCGGGACTCCTCATAGATAGGGTGCGCTTCGATCGAGACCTCGCACGGACCGCCGCGGCTCAGGGCGCGACCGTCCTCTCCTCCGCCCGCCTCGTCGGTCGCACACGTGACTCATGGATCGTACGCTACAGGGGCCGAGAACTGCACGTGCGAGCCACCTATGTCATTGCGGGTGACGGACCTGTTTCAACCGTGGGCTCGTTACTGGGGCTGACGCGGCCGGAGACGCTCAGAGGCGTCCAGGTGGAGGTGC
>JARRRG010000264.1:0-4453 GCA_037380965.1 Deltaproteobacteria bacterium | reverse complement strand
TTCCAATCACCATAGGAAAATCCATTCCTGAAGTTGCAGGCACATAATTGTAGTGCGTGTCGGCTCTGGCAGCTTCTCATCGTACGCCTCTGTCACAATTGCGCGCCCGCTCGGGTTGTCAAACGGAATTGATATGAGTACTGTTCGAGGGAGAGGAAGATCGACACCATGCAACATCGTAGACTTCCCCCCTGGATCCGCCAACCTCCTCCAACAGCATCCAGTCTGTCGGTTATCAGGCGCCGAACATACGACAAGGGACTGTCAACGGTGTGCAGAGAAGCGCGATGTCCCAACCAGGGAGAGTGTTTCCGTAAAGGCACCGCGACATTCCTGATCCTCGGCGATCGATGTACGAGGAATTGTCGTTTCTGCGCGGTCAGTCACGGCCCTCCCGTGCCCTTGGACCGTGAGGAGCCCGGGCAGGTCGCCGAGTCGGTGGCGAGGCTCGGTCTGAAGCACGCGGTCGTCACTTCTGTGACGAGAGATGATCTGCCCGACGGGGGCGCGTCAATGTTTGCCGCGACCATAGGTGCGATTCGGAGCGCGTCACCGGGAACCAGCGTAGAAGTCTTGGTCCCGGATTTCCAGGGTTCGCGGGCCGCGCTGATGGAAGTCGTTGGAGCCGGACCGGAGGTAATCAATCACAACCTGGAAACGGTTCCGAGGCTCTATGAATCCCTTCGGTCCGGAGCATCGTACGACCGTTCAGTAGAGCTTCTCCGCCGGGTTCGCCAATTCGATTCCAAGATAGTCACGAAATCAGGAATCATGGTCGGAGTTGGAGAGACACAGCAAGAGGTCCTTGCGTTGGTGCGGGATCTCGTGGACGCGGGGTGCCGGGTTCTCACCATCGGTCAGTACCTGAGGCCCACGAAACAACACCATCCAGTGGACCGTTATGTGACACCCGAAGAGTTTGAAGAACTGCGGGAACTCGCGCTCGGGGAAGGGATTGAAAAGGTGGCATCAGGGCCTCTTGTACGAAGTTCGTACAGGGCAGGCGACATTCTCAACGAGCTCGGTGTCCGGGTATCCGGTTCAGACCACGCGGAGGGCGGCTGAGCGGTTTCGTACCTCCCTGTCTGTCGTCAGTGAAATTCAGCCTGAGAAACGATTGTTTCTATTGAGAGGGAAGGTGAGGGTTATCCCACAGACCTCTTCCCCGCGAATCGTTATGACGGTCAAAAACATGAACGGGTAATGAATTGGCGGAGGATAGCACAGCAGGAAGATAGCCGAGGCAGGTTACGAGAACAAGGGCACCATCATGGAGGTCATGTGCACCGTGTTCGAAAAGAACCTCTCCCTACGGGCAATGCTCGTGCCCGTTACCAAACAGGTGCTGGATTGCGTGAAACTGTTTGCCCGTCTTCCGGTCGGCTTTATGAAGCCGTTCCGGCCCCTCCAGGAAAACGCTTTCTTCGGCCTTTCCGAAGTACGTGTCAAGATGTTCCGCGTGGGTTTCGAAGGGCTTGGACAGATCCGCGAGGCACTCCAGGGCTCGTTTTCGCCAATTCTGGACGGCCGTCTCGTCAAAATCGCTTTCGACAACATACCAGCCGGCCTCAATCAACGCATCGATTCGCTGGTCAAGAGACACTCTCCACCTCTCTTTCTCCGGCTCCGGAAGTCTCCCCGAGTCCGGATTGAGCGATGATTCCGACGTGGCGATATCAATGAGTAGAAAGTTTACCGGCGCGCCCGAGCGGCCCCTTCGGTGGGATATAGTTCGGGCACGTTCCCCCTTCGCATTGAGACGACTCCTTGTGTCTGTACCATGCAGAAAGCAGGACCATTACCCTCGTTAGTAGGTTGAGCCATTGAGCGTTCAATGTCAAGGATTTATCCTGAAAAGTTTATTGGACGGGTAAAAGCGGCTGAACCATCCCTTGGACACGTCTTTGACACGGACTTGTTGGATGATTATTTCAAGACTAAATCGGGAAAGGAGGTACGTCCCATGGCCGAAGAACAGGAAACGTTCGGAACCGCATGTGCTCACTGTGATCCATTCCCGACTTCCGGGAACACGGAGTTGTGTAATCCCTCAAACGTGGTCACCTGCGAGGAAGAATCGATTCTCGCACGAATGAGGGATATCAAAGAGCAGTTGCGGCCAATCAACCGCCGGCTCCAAGAAATTCAGGCTTACGAAGGAGCATCCTTGTCGGGGGGCGTGTCATCCGAGGATCAGGCTGAATGGAATGAGCTCTTCGGTCGCCTGCAGGAATTGCGCAATCAGTGGGCGGAATGGGAACGAAAACTGGATGGCGCCATCGAAAGGAAACTGATTGCATTGGGCCACCGACAGCCCTCATGAGAGGATCGCCGGCTGTCAGACGGTGCTCACCTCTGAGCAGAACCGATCAATGGAGAAGTGAGAGAAGAGAGGGGAATTCTGCGCTGAAATCCGCACTGCAGGCCGGGGGAGCAGCAAATGGATGTCGCCTCTGAGCGTCGAGAGTGTGCACATACCCCATGCCGAGACTGTTCGCACTACCCGACCTGATTTCTCCAGAGTCGCAATTCTGTACTGAACCCTGTCTCTTCCGAAGTGCCGACGCGCTCGGCTAGGGCACATGCGTTTGAATCGAGAGCGTTCCTCGTCGAACATGTGCCGGAGCATGAGCTTACGGTCTCCCCAGGACGCGCTCCGCGGCCGTTTCGAACGTGTCCCAGATACGATCCATCCATTCCAGATGCTCCGGCTTCATCAGGCAGCTCCTCAAACAGGTGACGGTATTCTTGTCTCTCGCGTCCGCGTCCCAGTGGTCGGCAAAGAGGGAAGCCGGCAGATTGGTCATTGCCATATGAAGATTGCGGGACGCAGCTTCTTCAAACAGCTTATGAGCCAGTTCCGAAGCCGCACTGACCGTGTCTGCTTGTACCGTCCAAACCACGATGTCCAGCTCCGGCGCGAAGGGGACCACAAGACGCGAATCGTTTTTTATCCGTTCATAGAGCGCAAGAGCCGCTTTCCGAGATTTGCCCAAATCACCGGCGAACGTGCCTCCGGAGATGAGAGGAAGCAGACGCTGTGTCGCCCACAACGCCACCGCGGACGCTCCCGGTCGTGAGCACTCGAGACTGATCTCGCCCAAATGGAGCTCGGAAGAGGTGAAGTATGTGTACGGCGAGTCATGTCTGTACAGCCGGCCCACCGAAGGGTCTCTGAAGAGAACGGAACCGCATCCGTACGGTTGCAGCCCGTGTTTGTGGGGATCGACCACAATGGAATCAACTTCTCCCAATCTCTCGTACGCTTGTCTGGTACCAGCCTCAAGATTGTCCACCAGCCGAAAATAGCCTCCGTATGCCGCGTCAGCGTGAATTCTAAAGCCATGCCGCTCCTGCAATTCGAGAACTTCAGCCAGCGGATCGACCGATCCCGTTGCTGTCGTCCCGATGGTCACCACGACGGTACCGATTTCATCTTCCTCGAGAGCGTCTTTCAGCAAGCGACTGTCCATGCGGGCCCGGTCATCACACGGGATCGCTCGAAACGGGATGCCAAGAGCCCCGCACAGACGTTCGTGGGTGAAATGCGCCTGTTGAGATGCGGCTATCTTCTTTCCGGGATTGAGAGCCCCCGACACCCAGAGGGCTTCGAGATTGGCCATGGTGCCGCCTCCGCACAGATGCCCGAGATGGGTTTTCCACCCAAACATCTCCGCGATCTCTCCTACTGCCTCCTTTTCCATGGCAGAGCTGCACCGGCCTCCGTCCAGCGAGTGATTGTTCGGATTAATCCAGAGGGAAAGCATGTAAGCGAGACGAGCAACGGGGTGCGGTGGCTTGATCATGTGGCCGATATACAAGGGGTGAGGGTACGGATAGTTATCCCGCATTCGCGACGCAACTTCCAGGATCACCGATTTGAGGGCAGGTACATCGATTGCGGGATCGAATGGGGGCATCCCGCTGAAGCTTGATTCCAATCTGTCCAGAGCTTCGCCCAACAGGGCAAGACTTTCCGTTTCCAGGATCATCCGGATTCTCCAGGTTGTTGTTCGTGTGAGAGAGCATACATGGGTTGCGGTTGGACCCCAGGACGTATCTCCGGGTCATCCTTCCCGTCCGGGACCCATACTTCCTTCCGAGCGACAGGCCGCAGTTCGGGAGAGAACAGATGATCGCCCTCGTGATGGGCGTCGAGTCCGACTGGATCAATCGCGGTCACATGAGCATCTCGCCTCTTATAACAAGTGTCCAAAAAGATGTCCGATTCGCCTTACAGAACGCCTCCCTGCATTCGAGTCCTCGTTGCCCCTTGAGAGTTGTAGCTCAGGAGTAATCCCTCCGTGGCTTCGCCTCGGATCACTGGGGAATACCATGGGTAAGGCCTTGATCCAGTAGGTCTGGAGGGGAGACCCTCTCCCCTCCCATAAGCGTTAACATAAAGGATACCTCTTTGTGATTCCAATTAGTTGCCGGAATAAGAGTGTCGTCA
>JARRRG010000263.1:492-4950 GCA_037380965.1 Deltaproteobacteria bacterium | reverse complement strand
GTTGACCCCCAATCCTGCAATAATTTCGAGTGAGTGTTTCAATTGTTGCGGGTCCGCGGAAACAAGATCGTATCGGCCGATGGCCAAGTCCGCGTAGATCGTGTCGCCGGACAGCAACAGGCGATGTTCCTCATTGAACAGGCCGATGCCACCGATAGAATGGCCCGGCAGATGAATCACCTTGAATGGAATGCCACCGAGGGTGAGCGTCTCTCCACCTTCGAATTTCCTTGCGACCTCCGTCCTGAAGCATTCTTTGGGCAGATTGTACTGGCCGCGTGCCATGGACTCGAACATTCGATTGCCGAAGACTATCCGCTCGTCTCCTTTTTCCAGCGGGAATGCCTCGGCGGTGTGCATCCAGACTTCCGCGTGCGGAATGGCTTCACGTATTTCCGGCAGGCATCCGATATGATCGAGATGGGTATGGGTCATGATGATGCGCTTCACCCGAGCGAGGGATATCCCGAGGTTTTCCAGCTCGTCAAGCTTGTACGATCCTTTGTCCATAAGCCCGCAATCAACAATGGTGAAATCCTCTGAATCGGGCTTGCCGATAACGTAAGTGTGAGAATCGGGAAGGAACGAGTCTCTTCCCGGTATCCACCAGACACCGTCTATTACTTGCTCAGTCAAATGTGCACCTCGACGGAAAGATTTTCATTGGCATTGCCGTCCTTCAACACGGCTGTCTCGGCTTTACGGCACGACGCGCCGCGGAGACTCTTGTGCCGCGTCGACTTCGTGGTACAAGGCGTCATGCCATTGAATCAACGGTTCCGGCGCCCTCGAAGTGGCGGGGCGCCGGAGCATTCGCGGGTAACCGCGGATTCGAGCCCTATGGCGCTCACGTCTGGAGCACAGGGCGCACGTCCGCTACGGCCTGCTTTCTCCAAATATCCACTCCCAATCGTTCGGAGGAAGCAGATTCTTTTTTATCTGTTGGGTGTACTGATTCATGATCACCCACTCCCCGCGGCCGTGAACAACGGGCTCCGGATTGTCGGGGTCCGCCACGGAGAGGATGGTCCCCTCGGCAAGAAAGAACCGCGGCGAGCGAGGATTCCCGCGTATTCCCGTGGGCCATCCCACAAAGAGGAGTGGCTCCGTCTTGGCCACCGGTCGCCGGAGAGTGAGGTTCAGCCTTACGGACAATCCACAGGCTCTCGTTTGCATGAAGCCGCCCCATGCGGTGTTTTCGTCGAAAATGGAGATCAACACCGCGGGGTGCAGTTCATCGTTGGTGATGAGGAAGCTCTCGGTCCGATCCCCGTCCTCGGAGGAGGCTCCCCACTCGGTGGTTATCAGATGACCGCCCTCCGTTGAGTGAGCCCGGAACCTCCGCTGAAGACCCGGTTCGGTTCGGTGATGCCCGCACACAAAACAGTTCCGGTAGTAGGGAAGTTCACGAAACTCTTCCCGGGGAGGCTTCGATATGGTGACAGGAGTCTCGGAAGGAGATGAGGGAGTGATTTCAGCCCGCAGGTATGGGGTCTTGTCTCCTTGTTTTGTTATCCGGGCCAGGAACCGTCGATCCCGGGACTCTGGGCCTCGTTCCACGGTAAAGAAGGCGGTCTCTCCAATGCCGATCCCCGATCCGCCGAATTTGAACCGCACGTCAATCGGATACGACGGTCCCTGAATCCTGCGCCACGCGTCCAGGCACAGGCCCATTGGCAGTCCGCCATGGGGTATGCCGATGAATCCCTCATGGCGTTGCTCGAAGACGATCGACTGGTCAATCCTCTGCTCTGTTTCCTCCAGATCGATGGTAGGGATGAAGGGATCGTCACCGGTCAGGAAAGACCGCGGGTTATCCTGAAAGAGCATTGTTTCCTCCGTCCACGCCCTCATGCCTCCCGCATTCGCACGCCGAAACGGGAGCACGGCCGCAAAACTCGTAACAGCGCCGAATCAGAGCGTTCCGGCAAGCCTTCAGCCGCGCGTTCTCCTGTGCACCCGGAAGCGCGCGGCAGCCACCGGCGACCGGCCCCTCGCGCATACCTCACATCCGTCCTCATTCCGCGGACCGCATGCGCGGCGACACCGGCTTTCCGATCGGCTCATGCGACAGAGACTATCACCCTCCGATTCACTGTCAACATACTCGTTGTACGAGCGTCCGCAAGATCGCGCAGGAAGGCACAGCCCGCCGCTGTCTCCGACCCTGCCGGGCCGCGGCGGCCGTGCCCCTGAAACGTGCGATCCATAGGCTCTGTTCTGATCATCCCTGCAGCATTCCGGGTGGTATGTGTGTCTCCTCCTCGAATTCGGAGGAAGGTCAACCTTCGATGCTCAGAGGTATGTGTCTGCAACAATCTCTGCAATCTGAACCGCGTTGAGCGCGGCTCCCTTTAGTATATTGTCGGAAACCACCCAGAGGTTCAATCCATTCGGGACTGACTCGTCCTCACGAATTCTTCCCACAAAGGTCTCGTATTCACCCGCGGCGAGGGCTGCCAGCGGGTACTCGTTTTTCGCGGGATCATCGACCACTTTCACGCCCGGGAATGAGCCAAGGAGCTCACGGGCCTTGACCGGCGTGAGTTTTTTCTCGGTCTCGATGTTAACCGATTCGGAATGTCCGAAGAAGATCGGCACCCTGACCGCGGTAGCGGTGACCTTTATGGAGGGATCGAGTATTTTGCCCGTCTCCCACACCATTTTCATCTCTTCTTTGGAATAGCCGTTCTCAAGAAAGACGTCAATGTGAGGCAGGCATTCGAACGCGATTCGATGGGGATAGACCGATGGGCTCATCAGCTTGTACGCGGCCAGCCCGTCCGAAAGTCGGTCGAGTCCGTCATCCTTTCCCCAGCGTATCGATCCGGCCATCTCTCTTGACTGGGCAAGCATTTCTTCCAGGGCATCCTTGCCGGTGCCGGAGACGGCCTGGTAGGTGGACACCACCACCCTCTTTATGGTCGCTTCGTCGTGAAGGGGCTTGAGTACCAGGACCATCTGGATTGTCGAACAGTTGGGATTCGCGATAATGTTCCTGGCTGTGTACCCTGCAACGGCTTCCGGATTCACTTCCGGAACGACCAACGGCACGTCAGGCTCCATGCGGAAGTGGGCCGTATTGTCTATGACGATCGCGCCCGCGTCCGCGGCCGCTGGAGCGAATTTGGCGCTGATGCTTCCTCCGGCCGAGAACAATCCGATATCCACTCCCTCGAATGAGGACTCGGTGAGCTCCAGGACCGGATGCTCTTCTCCCCGGAATGGCAGAGTTCGTCCCGCGGATCGCCCTGATGCAAGCATGACGATCTCTCTCACCGGAAAAGAGCGCTTCTCCAGAACGCTGAGCATCATATTGCCGACTGCGCCTGTCGCGCCGACCACGGCGACCTTGTATCCGTCCTTTTTCATACCGGGCCTTTTCTCCTCCTGATGCTATGACGCATGACATCACACTCCCTTGATGCGGTAGGTGATGCCGCCGTCAGGGCCACCCTCGTCCAGATCTATTTCCGCCACCCCGTTTTTCACGAGCTTCTGAATGATCTTCTCGGCTCTTTTGAAGGATATATCCATCTCCAGCGCCAACCGGGGAACGGTGAGGCGGTTCCGGTTTCTCAGCGCGATCATCAGGGCCTCGTTTGTTTCCCTCATCCTTGGGGCTTCGATCAAGAGGGCACATCCCACCAGCATCATGGCACCCCCGACCCAGATTGCGAGGGGCCCCATCAGAGGTATGGGAAAAAAAGAACATGAATCGAGAATAGTCACGACTCCCACCACGATCAAACCTTTGCCCCACTTTTTTCTTCTGCTTTTCCGCTCCTGCTGATCGAGAACACTCCGTAAAAGCTTTTCGGAGCCGGTCTTTATCCCTTGCCCAAGATTTCCCCGATCCGAAAGGTACTCATTCGCGGCCGCAGGATCGTCCACCCGCGTTTCTTCTTTATCGTGCCTCTCGGAGGATCGGTATTCCTCCATCAGTCTCCCCTGATCTCGCGTTTCGCCCGATCGCCGCCACACGTTCCGGTGGCGCGGGAAACATGTTCATGACCGCGTTCTCGGTTTCACTTGGTCCCGGTCGATGGTGGCGGAGTACTCGTGTCACCTTTGGATGCGGAACTCGGTTTCGCCTTCTGGTCCACCTCTTCCACCGGCACCCGCTTGAGAGAGAAGTCACCGGTGGTGTGATCCTTCTTTAAGATCCACACCTTGCCGGTGTCGGTATCGATCATGAACGTCTGGTCTTTGATATGCGGAGAAAAGAATACCTGAAATCTTCCCGTTGCAGTGAGGTGGGGACCCGGCTCCGCGGGCTTGGCCACCTGAGGCAATTGTCTTCCCAGCGGCCACTGCGCCTGGGCGATGTCAATCGCCCCCATGGAAAGTATCATGATGGCGGCGATCCAGACGAGTGCTTTCATGGGTCTTCTCCGGAAGAATTTGCTGAAACTATAGCAGCACGGGAACCAGGGGTCAAACCGAACAATGCGGTCC
>JARRRG010000263.1:0-457 GCA_037380965.1 Deltaproteobacteria bacterium | reverse complement strand
GCGACCGGATGGCGTCGCCGTTCGCGTTCCCGGCACTGTTTCCTCCGCCGTGTTGTTCGAGCAGGTGCCAGGGGCTCGTCCCGCGGAGAAATGGTGAAGTTTTGATGGTCAGTGCCGTGTCCTCCGGAAGCCGCCGCAACCGGGGCGCGGGAGTGGGTCGGGCTTGGTTCTTCCTTGACAATAGTACTGTTTCTATGTTATTAAAGTAACTACGCATAATGTATACTAAAGGAACGTGCCCTTACTGTTTCTCAGAATCTCAGATCGACCGGTGCAAAAACTCAAGAAGCGTCAGAACGGACTCTCTACCTATGCATTGCAAACTCAGGTTTTTTTCGTTCCTCATCGTCGGTGTGGCTCTGCTGAGCGTCCCGCCACATCTCTCCGCCATGACGGCGGCCCAGATCCTCAAGAAAGTTGCGGAACGGCATTTTGCCAACAATTTTCGCGCGGCGCT
>JARRRG010000262.1:0-4459 GCA_037380965.1 Deltaproteobacteria bacterium | reverse complement strand
CTCTTGAAGCCCTTTGACGGTCGCGGTGGTTCTGGCGGACACGCGTTCGTCATCCTCCTTGTCCACGATGTCATTGGCAATATTTTGGCCTCCAACTTCCCAGGCCGCAAGCCACAGAAACAGCACCGCGATGAAGCCGAGGGACGGGTTTGGGTCTACTGCGTAAACACCGGCCAGGCCTCCGGTCGCCTTCACAATCGCGGAAGGTACCACTTTGAGGTACGAGATCCGCAGCATCTTGCAGTACACCGTCTCCAATAGGGCGCTGCCCACAAAGAGAACCGCGCAGAAGGGGTTGAGCCACCAGGCTCCCACAAGTGCCACTCCCGCCCAGAACGCGAACCACTGGAGGCCGCTTCTGTAAGGCAAGAGTCCGTAGGCCACCGGGTGACGGACCATGATTTCGTCCACGTCAAAACGCTCCTTGGACGCGTCGGTCATCGACAACCGTTCCTGATCCACGCGGTAATCGATCAGATCGTTGAGGGCATATACGGCAGTATATCCGGCAAACGCGGTTATCAGTCCCACTATCACAACCGACGCCGGAGGGAGCGCACCTAGCCACAGGAGGGCCGCCATGGCCGGTGTAGCCAGATCCAACATACCGTGAGGAGTTCGAGATAAACCGAGGAACAGTTTCCAAGTTGACGGGGATTTGAATTCGGGCAGTGGAACGGCTTTCTCCGCCATGTGGCTCATCATGCTGGCCTCTTGAATGTGGACTCGCAACTCGAACGTGAGTGTGGTTCAACTATTTGTAGGGAAACGTCAGATTGCCGCCCAGATAACCGTTGATGGAAAGTATAGCCGTTAGTGCGAATACCGCAACAACGTAAATTACAACCTGCAAATCAGTGATCGCAAGCGTGTCAACCGTGATCGCCCTCAATGCCACGGAGCCGGCCGCCAATGCCAGCGAAACCCAGGCAAGACGGCGTTTCGTATTAATGACGGGATGACTCCGGGCGTCGTAATTTATCCACCAGGTGAAGTATCCTGACGCAATGGTTGGGAGCAGACTCAACAACACGAGGATCAGACAGCAGAAGGCCGCCCATTCCATGCGGGCCGAGCCTGATAGTATCGCCGTCACTTCGAAGACCGCTGCAGCGACAATGATGCCGACGGGCATATGGACTATGGCTGGATGGGGATGTCTCCTAAAAAACGGGTGCCTGCCGAGCCAGACGTCAACCTTACCCCTCAAGCCCTCAGCAGGCTGCTCTGGCGCTTCCTCGTATTCTCCCACCGTCTGGAATTCGTCAAGTACCTCGGGACCGTGAGGCGCCGCTTCAATGGCGGCGGTCAAATCACAACCCGCGTCGTGCCGATTCATATGACGGCCGGCAACCCATTTCGTGCTCTCTGAGAGATCGTACACGTTCCCCTGAACTGCTACCAGCGTTCTGCCACCGTCTCGGCCGTTCTCTCTGGCCAGCCCCTCAGCATCATAGACTTTCATGTTTTCCTCAGGCTCGATCCGCCGCGTATCCGGCGGCTGCGAGCCCCGGGTTGACCGGGGGCGAAAGTACCCGCAAAAGGCTCTGTTGCGGCTGGGCACTTTCCGGGAAGCCAATCCCCTTCCCCATGCGCACTCATCTCCCGGTCGCTCTACGTACGAACCGCCCACCCCACGCATGGCCCCAAGTGTATCGATTCAGCAGTGTGAAGACTCTGAGGGAATGAACCTACCCTCAACTTTCTATATCAGCGCCCTGAGCTTCCAGCAGTTATCTCCTGCGGGCTGGGCGACACCAAACGCCACTTCGTTCGCGTGCTTGCCAAGGAGGTCCTTGAGAATTCTCTGGGGCTTCAGTGTGAAGCAATCACAGGCCTCGTCGCAGGTATCCTCAAGGACGGTCACTATCAACTCCGCGCTCTCATCGGTATAAATGGCCTGGTTCCCAACAAAAAGATGAGGGTAACGAGGGTTGCCGGAGCGTTCGACTTTTTCCAATTTCTCGGCTTGCTTGATGGAACGGAAATTTGGCTCGGATGAGCAGCTCGTACAGCTTCGGCATCCAGACATTTCCTTCTCCTCCGAGGTGATTATCTATCTATTCGAGATTAATGATTTTCAGCGTGTCTGTCAAGAGACCGTCCCCGGCCTTCATCCCGATATTGAGATTCTGCGCCTCCTTTCCTACGGAGCAATTCTAGCTCAGGATTTTGATCTCCTCAATGGCGCTTTCGTCAAACTCGTCCTGTACAGCGCGCACGATAGGATGGTCCAGGGCTTCCTGCTTGAGCGCCCTGACCCGGTCGGATTCACCGTCGGGAGCGGCGGCATAGGGTTTGGCGGTATCCAGGGGAGTTTTCTGGGCCAGCGTCAGGGTCTTGATTCTCGCGTTTCCGAAAAAATCCTGAAAAATTTTTCGCAACGCGGGCTTCTCTTCCATTCGGCGTGCAACTTCATCTTTGTAGAAGGCATTGTTGAAGCCAATCTCTACCTCAGTAGGTCCAAAGGATATGAGACTTCCATGCTCCATGTACGAGCTAACGAGCGGGTCGATTTGCGAATCCGCAACCACTTTTCTGATCATCGCCCAGACCTCGTCGGGCGTACCGTCCGGGACCGGAGTGATTTTGGTTATCACAAAACGCTCTCCGATTCCCTTTTCCTCCTCGCGTGACGAACGCCGCTCGATCTCGGCGGGCTCGGCCCCCTGGGATTCTTCCCTTCTCGGCGACGACTTCTCTGCACGCGGGGATGGTGCTGGAACACGGGAATCCGGGTCTCGAGACTCTGTGACACTCCGTGGGGGCGGTTCACGCGCGTCAATGCGGCGGATGATCTCCGAGAGATCGACAATATCGGGAGCTTGTGCCATGCGGAGAACGGTCATTTCCAATGAGATCGAGGGATTACCCGACCGCTTGATCTCGGTTTCACCCCGGACAAGCATGCCGAAAAGGTACTGAAGTTCCTCTGGAGAAGCTGGCGCAGCGAGCTTTTCAAGCTCCTCCAGCTCTCCGGGCGACGCGTCGATCATTCCTTCAGCCCGGTCCGAAGGGGAGACATTCTTCACCATGATCAGGTTGCGGAGATAATGTATCAGGTCCATGGCAAGCTGTTCGGGATCGTAACCCTGCCGGAAGAGCTCGTGCAGGAGTCTGAGAGATCCCCCGGCCTTTCGAGAAAGAATCGCTTGAACCAGTTGGGCGAACGCATCTCGCCCGGCTATGCCCAGAATAGCGATTACATCTTGAGTGCTTACCGCGCCGGTACCAAACGCGATCACCTGATCGAGCAGACTCAATGCGTCTCGGAAAGAACCCAGGGCTTCCCGGGCCACGAGTGCCAACGCCTCATCCGAGGCTTCCACGCCCTCCTGCTCGAGGATGCGGGCCATCCCCCTCGTCATTTCCCCTATTGAGATGGTCCTGAAGTTGAATCGCTGGCAACGAGAGTTGATGGTAGCGGGAACTTTGTGGGACTCGGTGGTGGCGAAGATGAACTTCGCGTGGGACGGCGGTTCCTCCAGTGTCTTCAACAAGGCGTTGAACGCGTTGATCGATATCATGTGCACTTCATCGATGATGATGATCTTGTACGGGGAAGCTACCGGCGGGTACTTGATGGTTTCATTGATTTCTCGAATATTTTCCACGGACGTGTGCGACGCACCGTCGATCTCCTGAACGTCGACGTTGACCCCTGCGGCAATCTCCGTACAGGAAAAACAGCGGTTGCAGGGGTCCGCGATCCCTTCTTCTCTTTGCGCACAGTTGAGAGCCTTGGCGAGGATTCGGGCGACCGTGGTCTTCCCCACGCCCCTGACCCCGCAGAAGAGAAAGGCATGGGCCACGCGTCCCGAGACAATTGAATTGGTGAGGGTCCGAACAACATGGTCCTGACCTACCACGTCCCCGAAGGTCGCAGGTCTGTATTTCCTGGCTAGTACGAGGTATGAAGGCATGCTTCTGAAAAATTCGACGCTAACGGAAACGACCGCGGTCGGTGATCGGGTTTGAGGACCGACTCCCGAGATTACTACCGCTGCTTCCTTCCGGACCTGACGGGGTTCGTAACTCCAAGTCGCCCTCCCCCGGTCACCGGCGACGGCCGTTTCCGCGTGTAAACGGTGTCAGCACCGGCGAAGGATAATGAAGCCTGACTGACCTCTACTATCAGAATCATCAGGACTGAGTCAAGGGCAGATCCGTCATGCCGACTCACGCCTCCTTCCATACACGCATCATTCGAGCAGCGGTGGTGCGCCCCGGCATAAGCGCTTCGCGCCTCTTCTGATGGCAGATCAAAGATCGTGTCACATTCGCCTCATAGGGGCCCTCTTGCGTGCGGTGAGGGAAGGAAGAATCGAAAACTAATTTTGACAACATCCGCTCTCGCCCGTCTGAGAAATAAGACGAGACGGACGGGCGAGGCGTGTAGCCGATTCCCCGCCCATTCTCGTCACTGCAATCACACGGTGGAGTTTGACGGTCAGCCGCG
>JARRRG010000261.1:0-4461 GCA_037380965.1 Deltaproteobacteria bacterium | reverse complement strand
GAAGCAGGGAGAGCGTGGTCATGAAGAAAAAGAAGATAATGGTTGTAGAGGATGAATTGATCACAGCCAAGTATCTCCAAAAGGCTCTTGTTCAATTGGGATACGAGGTTGCTTCGGTTGTTGCCACGGGTGAAGACGCTGTCGCGGCGGTGGCGGAAGATGAGCCTGACCTGATCCTGCTCGATATTGTGCTGCGAGGCGAAATGGACGGTATAGAAGCTGCGGACGAGATACGGCGCATCACCGACGTGCCGATCATATACGTGACCGCCTATGGCAGTGAAGAAATACTGGAACGCGTAAAAATCACGGAACCGTTCGCATACCTGATCAAACCGGTTGATGAGAGAGATCTCCGGACAAGTATCGAAATCGCGTTTTCCAAGCATGATACCGAGCAAACATTACGGCAGAGCGAGGAGAGGCTCACAGGGACCCTCAGAAGCATCGGCTGGGCCGTTATCGCTGCGGACCAGCGGGGTCGCGTGATCTTGATGAATCATGTTGCCGAGGAATTGACCGGGATCACGCAGGAGGCGGCTTTAGGTAAATCACTTGCCCAGGTCATCGGAATTCGGGACGAGCGTACCGGGAAAACCATTGCGCCGTTAATACGAGAGGTGATTGCGAAAAACGTCAAGGTGAGTTCGTCCGGTCACGAGTACGGCCTCACATCAAAGGACGGAACTCCTCTGTCGGTAGAATTCACCATTGCGCCGGTAAGAGACACTGCCGACACCGTCCTGGGAACCATCCTGGTGTTCAGAGACGTGACGGAACTGAAAACGCTGCAGAAGATTCTTATCAAGGCCAAGAGAGAATGGGAACAGAGCATGGATTCCATCTCTCACCTGATTGCCATCGTGGACAAACAACGCAGGATTATACGGTGCAACAAGGCAATGGCGACGAGCCTGGGTGTGACGCCACAAAAGGCCATAGGAATGACGTGTTGTGGAGCTTTTCACGATGAGCCGCTCGACGAAGAGAATTGTCCCCATGCCCAATGTATGGCTGACAAAATGGAACATTCCGTAGAGTTCTTTTCCAAGAAATTGAACTTGACCCTCCTCGTCAACTCGGCCCCGTTTTACGATCCGGCAGGCCGGTTGATCGGCGCCCTCCATGTTGCTCGAGACATTTCCGACATAAGAAAGGAAGAAGAGGCCCTGCGGAACGAGCAGGCCGAGCTCTCCCAGTACTCCGAATCGTTGGCCGCCCAGTTGGAGCAGCGTACCGGGGAGCTTGCTCAAGCCCGTGATGAACTCGAAACATACTCCGCAGACATAGAGAAGAATAGTGAAGCGCTCAGAATGCTCATACAGGGAATCGAACAGAGGGAGCAAGATCTGCAGGAAAAAGCCGCCGCAAATGTCAAGCTCTGCATAAAACCGCTCATCGATCAGCTCAAAGCTCAGAACCTGCCGGACGCAAACAGATTCCTCGTGGAGTCGTTGGAGCGGCAAATGGGGAACATTTTTTCCTCCTTCGGTCGCAGCCTGGTTCAAATCTCCCACCTCCTGACTCCACGCGAGATGCAAATATGCGAGCTTATTCAGTCAGGGCTTACCTCAAAACAGATCGGCGGCGTCATGGGCGTGTCCACTGAAACGGTCAATGCCCATCGCGTACGTATCAGAAAAAAGCTCGGATTGGATGCCACCCGAGAGAATCTTGCCGGATGGCTGCGAAGCAATTTCAATGAATAACCGATGCAGCGAAGCGAGATGATTCATTTCAAGCCCGGAAGAAAACAGCTTCCGCGTCGCACCGGTCAGGATAATCCACGAACCACACACGAATTGCTGCAGGAATGATTGCCGGAGAGGACTTGTGAATGAATTGGCGGGAAAAGGAAGGGCGGTCTGTAGAGGTAAGAGGGAGCGGATGAATGCTGAGGATTCCCCCGTACTCTTTGGGCATGCACATTCGACGGCGACCTCTCAGCTTGTCAGAGGCGGAGCCGCGGAGGTATTTCAACGGAAACCTCGGTCGGTCTTGTCGCCAAGGCCGCGAAGTATGCATGCTGGGAATCGGTTCTCAATTCGACCATCGTTTCGGGAATCGGTATATGACGTGGATCGGGACAAGAAGACAATGCGTTGTTTCTCCTTGACTCGTCTGACACGTCCACATACAATTCCCATGCTGCTTATCTGTGCGAGCACTGTTGCCGAGCAAACAAACCTTCTTCCGGGAGACAGCCGATGAAGGCGGTAATGCTTGTGATTGCAGGAATGATCTTCGTATTCGCAGGTCACGCGTCTGCCCAGCAGTGTCTTCTCGGCCGCCCGGCCCCGGCACGCGGATGCGCTACGGTGGTGGTGCCTGCCTCGTTGCCGGCCGCGCGGGTATCTCCGGAACGAATATGCCGGGCCCCGGTGGCGCCTCCACGTCTCTGTGAATTACCTGCGGTTCCCCGGAGAATCTGCCCGTCTGTGCCCGCCCCTTCAAAGATACTGCGGTTGCCTGTGAGTCCCCGGAGAATTTGCAGATTGCCGGTGAGCGCCGGATGTTCATTCAGGCTACCGGTGCCACCCAATAGATTTTGTACCGTGTGGAGCCAGGAACGCGTGCGTGCGCCTGTCAAGTGCCGCTGAGGCTGAGAGACGAGCAGCCTCCCTTCCCTCGTATGCCCTATCGCTCCTCAGTCCACCGGGATGACCCACCGCGATTGTGAGACTCGGTCCTGCGGCAATTGCCGACGGCAGAAAAAATTTTGGGAGGCCGTCTCGTACGACAACCTCCCAAACTCCCCTCCCCACAAAATCCATTTTCGAGCCTACCTCACGATTTCATCCTCTCGGGCGTACGGTAGGCGAAAACTGAATTACAATCCCACCCCTGACAATTCATTTCCCTTTCACGCGGGTCCGCGGCCGATGGTTCTTTTTCGGATTGCCTTCCGATGAGATCCCGTGCCGCATGAAATATACCCATGTCCGCATGTGGCGCCGAGTCTTTTGCACCATCCCGCTCGCCAGGCCGGTCCACCCTTTCGCAATCCGCAGGTGCGACCGGACCGCGCGCGGGTCGAATTACGTCGTACCACTTCACGGGCCGATCGCGGTTTGCCGGGATCTACGTGGGGGGAGCCTGCGCGATGCCGCAATAATGCGGCCCGGCTCACCGGCGTTTCACTTCCCTGAATTTGACGCGAACTTGCGCTCCATGCGCTCCGCCGAGCGCGATCGTACCGCCAAGCTGATCTGCAAACGTATTGACCAGGTCCAGGCCCAGAGTGTCAGGATTGCGAAAGTTGATGTCCCCGGGAATTCCCACGCCGTCATCTTCCACAATCAATTCGAATTCGTCTTCGCTGACCGACATCAGGGAGATGCTCACCTGGCCGTCGCGACCTTCCGGAAAGGCGTGTTTCAGACAATTGGATACGAGCTCGGTGATGATGAATCCTAATGGTATTGCCGTATCAACTCCGAACGACAAATTTGCAATATCGGTCGTGACCGCGATTCGGCTGCCGTTCGTTATGTACGAGCCCAACAGGTAGTCGACCAATCCCACGACATATTCGTCAACATTGAGATCTGCCAAGTTCTTGGATTCGTAGAGTTTATTATGAACCAGGGCCATGGTCCTCACCCGGTTCTCCACGTCTTTGAGTATTCCGAGACAGGGCTCATCCTTGACATGATACGACTGGAGTCTGAGAAGACTGTGGATGACCTGAAGGTTGTTCTTAACGCGGTGGTGAATCTCTCTTAACAGGACCTCTTTCTCTTTCAGGGAAGCTTTGATCTGGTCCTCTGCGAGCTTACGCTCGGTGATGTCATGGGCAACAATGACCGACCCGGTCACCTTCCCGTAACTGTCATAGATCGGGGACACGGATTCCCTGAAAAACATCCCTAGCTGCTTCTCATAGTATTCCGCTGAGTGCTCTTTGCCGTCAATTATCATGGTCCGGTGGGGACAAAACGGGGGCGGCGCGTCAGTTCCATGGACAAGCTCGTAACAGAATTGTCCGACCGCCTCCTGAAATGGAACTCCCAGCGCCCTCGCGCCTTCTTTGTTGAGCCGAATGATACGGAGCTGGTCGTCAACCACCGCAATGATATCCGGGACCGTGTCGAAGGTTCGCTCCCACTCTTTTTTTGCCCGTTCGATCGTGTTCATGAGGAGGAGTTTCTTCTTTTCTGCGGTCAGGTCTTCAAGGAGGACGAGGATGAGCCGCTCATTCGCCAATCTCACGGAGCGAAAGTACATGCGGGCCCATATCCGCTCAACCCCGACGGCCAATTCTCCTTCCGTAATTCGCGGTTTCCTGTCGGCAAATATTGTTTCAACAAGTTCCTGGGCTGTCCGGGCTTCTCTGGAGCTCGCGAAGAGGGCGAAAAACGATCCCTCTTCCAATTCTTCGTACGTGCTGCTGATCCGTGCCCAGCCTTCGTTGAAGAAGCGTATGGCATAGGATTTGTCAATGAGTAATGCGGGGACGGG
>JARRRG010000260.1:0-4471 GCA_037380965.1 Deltaproteobacteria bacterium | reverse complement strand
GGTCCTTCTCCCCGAGATTCACCCCTTCCTTCTGCGCGAGCACGACCACCTCACGCATCAGCTCATCCATCAATGCCTGCGCTTCCGAAGACGATAGAAAGACGCCATAGGGCGCGCGCACCACTGCTGACGCCTGGTTCATCCCGACGTTGACCATGAATTTCCACCAGAGCATCCGTAGCATGTCGGGCGGTGTTTCAAACGCAATTCCCGCCCGGTCGAATGCCTCTTGCACGCGGCGGACTCGATCGCTCAACCGGGAATTCTGCGCTTCACCAAAGAAGATTTTCCCGGGATTGGTATAAGTGACCGAGTTTCCTTCACGGAGCGCGTCAATTGCCACCGCAATGGCATAGAGCACCTTGTCCATGCCATAGACGGAGCCGAGGTATTCCTCGCTGTCGAGTCCGTTCATCACCGAGATCAGCGTCGTCTCGTCACCGACCAGATGCTTCAGATCGTGTACCGCTTCCGGAAGATGGTGGCTTTTGAGCGCCACCATGATGAGATCCGCGGGGATCGCCTCTTCACCAGGGTGAATGACCGTAAGCGGATAGTGCTTCCCGTTGACCACGACCCCTTCCGTTTTCAGTCGGTCATACCGTGGTTCCCGGGCAACCAATACCGTGGAGAAGAGCGGCACTTCGGAAAACCGGGACGCGTACGCAGCCCCCATGGCTCCTGCTCCAAGCACGGCAATGTTTCTAATCTCCTTCACTGATTCCTCCTGTGCGAGGGCCTGATCTGCGGCCCTTTCGCGCTTGCTCGCATCTCTTGAAGATAGTTCGTCACCCGGCCAACGTCAATCAAAGGTCTGGTTGACTCATTCAAATCAATCCGTTTGAGCCCCCAATTGACCGCGCATCGGTTAGTGTTCGCTCGTACCCGCGGCGGTCGTCATCTCGAATGCGCAACGCTCCCGTATACCGGCAAGGACGAAAGCATTGCTCTCGGATCGCGATGTCCCATTCAGCGCGACGGACGGGCATCAGTCTTCCATTTCACCAGGTACGGCAGTGTATCCACGTGATGTCCGATCATTTTCCACTTCCCGTCTTCTTTGCGGAACACGCTTGTCGCGCGGAGCACCGTTTTCTCGAGCCGTCCTTTCGCGATTGTTCGCTCTGTCTTCACGTAATTGTGTGCGACGGCCAGATCCTTTCCCACGGTGACCCGAACATCCGAGGGTTCCGCCTTGCCGCCGATTTTCAAGTCAGCCTGCACCTCCCAATCCACCAGCACCTGGTCCCAGCCAACCTGGTATCCTCCGTCCGCACCCATGTACGTAACGTCCTTTGCGTGCGACCAGACCTCCTCCACCGGAGATGCGTCGCCTTTGAGCATGGCGTTCAGGGCAGTGTAGAACCGCGCAGTCGCTTGCCTGACCGCGGCCTCGTCTTGCTCTGACGCACGCGAAACATTCGCGGCCATAAAGCCCACCGTCGCCAATAGTACGACCAACAACCAGGCAGTTTTTGTATTCCTCATTTTTGACGCTCCTCAATTACGGTCACGCCGGACCCTCGCTGACTTCGTAATCCCGCGGGCGTGATCTTGCCGTCGACTGCGGCGAGCACCGCGATTTCCTCTTCCTCATCATTCCTCGCGGCAAAGCCAAACGGAATGAATCTGCCCCATGACCTCTCCTGATAGATCTGGTCGCCATATTCCGGCTGCTGGCCGCAGGGCCAACCGTACGCGTACCAGAACATTTTCTGAGACGGTTGCATAATCTCCGCACTCACCGTGCCCCAGGGGAGGTTCTCATGTGGATAGGTCTCCTGACCGCGTGTTCCGTGATTGCAGATCGAATATCCCCAGGCTTCGAGAAGAGGGTTGTCCATGGGATTACGGTCTCGGTTGGCATGGTCCGAGAGAATCCGCGCGAGGGAAGCGACATCCAATGTGCCGCGGAGCTCCTGCGCCAATTCTTTCCCCCGTTCTCTCCGCGCGAGGTTATTGTTCCGAGTGTTCTCGATGACACTGTTCGCCGCGTTCTCGTTCACAAGTTTCCGTGAAAGATAGCAATTGACGGCAAAGACCATGCCCGGATTTTCACGCGAATAGTGGTGGTTCACGTTCACACCGAATGTGCCTGTTTCCACATGGGCCAGGTCGGCCCTGGCATCCGCGAGTAATACCGAATACGCGGGAGTGGTTGCGCGGGCCGATCGGAACAGATCAATGGCCTCGGCGACGGTATCGCACTCCACCATCATCTTCCGCGTGATGTCAGCGAAAACGGCTGCCTGGAGCGTTCGTTCCGCGGTCTCCTTCTCGAATATCATGGCACAGGTGAAAGCAAGCCCGCTCTCGTTGACGCCCCTCGTTGTTTCACCCGGATGTGCGAAGTAACCTCGTTCCGTCAAGGTATGCTCGGTGGTCGAGACCAATTCCGTGCCGATGTGCGCCATGACGCGGGCATGCTTCACGAGGCGCAGGAACGTCCGGATGTCATAAGGATCGTCGCTCACACTTCCAATGAGCGCTTCGCCATTGGCGGTTACACCCGGACCCGTTACGCCGATAAGAAAACAGCCTATGGCTGAATGTGTCATTTCTTCCTCTCCCGCGCGGATAAGCTGCTCACCGTGCACCGTATCAGATTTGTCAGTTCGGGTGGCATTTACTGTTTCGCACCGTACCGGTTTCATGGTGTCGAATTCACCGGCCTACCTCCTTATGCCTGTGAACGAGATCCTCATCTCACTCGTTTGAACTACCATTCCGCGGTTCCATAACGAGCGTCTCAACCAGGAGGCCCTCTAGCGGATGTCGTGTTATGTTCGTATCCTCATGCCCGAGAATCTGTTTTCCCTTGTTCCTTCCTCCCGCCCGCCTCTTCACAGCCAAAAGCCGCGGGCCAACCCGTATCAGACCTCGATTGTCGGCAAAAGCCTCGGCGGATGCCGCACCTTTGTCGCCTGCTCGAATGCATAGGCATAGCGGATCAAGTTCCCCTCCTGATAAGCCCCGGCGAAGAAGGACAATCCGACGGGGAGCTCATGGACGTACCCCGCGGGGACGCTGATGTGCGGATAGCCTGCCATAGCGGCAGGAGAAGGACAGCCACCGAGGATTTTGTCGCCCACAATCGGGTCGATCATCCATGTGGGTGCCCCGTCGGTGGGCGCGACAAGCGCATCGAGATCGTGCTCGCGCATGGCCTTATCAATGCCCTCGGTCCGGGAACGGCGCCGACACGTCGCCCTGGCCTCGAGGTAGGCTTGCTCGTTTAAGTCCCCTTTTGCCTGAGTCCGTTCGAGCAGCTCCTGCTGGAAGTACGGCATAACTTTGTCAGCATTGGCCTTATTGAAGCGAATGAGCTCTTCGATGCTTCTCACCTTGGCTTTCGGGTGTTCTGCGAGATAGCGGTTCAGACCGGCCTTGAACTCGTAGAGCATCAATTCCATCTCGGACTCGTCAAAGAGCGACATGGTACTGAACCTCACGGGATCCACGATCACCGCGCCAAGAGACTCGAGCTCTGCGATAGCGTTTTCGATCACCGCGTCGGTCTGTTCGTGACTGCCGAAGTAGTCGCGGGCGATTCCCAACCGGGCTCCCTGCAGGCCGTTGGTGTCGAGGAACGTGCGGTAGTCTCGAGCGGCTCGTTCAGCTCCCTGCTGCGTGATCGGATCCCGGCCATCGTAACCGGTCAGCGCGGTCAGTACCGTAGCCACATCGGCCACGGTGCGAGCCATTGGCCCGGCCGTGTCCTGCGTGGGAGCGACGGGAATAACCCCCGACCGGCTCACCAGACCGACAGTGGGTTTGAGCCCCACAATACTGTTCGTGGATGAGGGTCGGACAATGGAGCCGTCTACTTCCGCGCCGATCGCAGCGGTGCAGAGGTTTGCGGCCACCGCAACTGCAGACCCCGAGCTGGAGCCGCTCGGGCTGCGGTCTAGCACATAGGGGTTACGCACCTGTCCCCCACGACTGCTCCAACCGCTGCATCCGCGGGTGGACCGGATATAGCCCCACTCGCTCATGTTGGACTTGCCCAGGAGGATAACGCCCGCTTGTCGCAGTTTTGCGACCAGGAAGGCATCCCGCGGTGCAATGTTTCCCACCATTGCCAACGAGCCTGCTGTTGTCATCATCGCGTCCGCAGTGTCGATGCTGTCTTTCACCAACATTGGAACACCGTGCAGAGGACCTCGAGGACCTTTCTCCTCACGTTCCCGGTCGAGATCCGCCGCGATGGTCAAAGCGTCGGGGTTCAACTCGATCACGGAGCGCAGGGTTGGACCTGCCCGGTCGATCTCGGAGATGCGGGTCAAGAACGCTTTGCAGAGCTCGACCGCGGTCAACTCACGCCGATCGAACAGTTCCTGCAACTCGGCAATACGGTATTCCGGAAGCTTCATGGCCAGTCCGTTTCCTAATAGATGCAATCGACTGGGCAGATCTTCGGTTACATTACATTCATGGGAATCCGTTAACGTTCTGCAAATTGCTAGTATTC
>JARRRG010000259.1:0-4481 GCA_037380965.1 Deltaproteobacteria bacterium | reverse complement strand
TTACTAATGAATCCGGAGGTTCCCTCCGCAGGCGCTTTCCTTCCCGGCCCACGTTCCGCGACTCCGCTGGCGATCAAGGTCTTTGCCTCCGGATCAATCTTGAGAAGCTCTTCAAGGCAGCGCTCCCCTCCCATCTCAGGCATGACCAGGTCGAGAATGACCAAAGATATTTCGTGCTGCTTACGGGCAAAGATGTCCAGTGCCTCGTGCCCGTTGGAAGCGGTGAGCACTTTGTATCCTGCCCGCGTGAACGTCTTGCTCGCAAGGTCTCTGATGTACCGGTCGTCATCGACAAACAGGAGCGTCTCCGATCCCCCCTTGATCTCTGTCGGGGGCTTGGCTTGCCTCTCTTCAACATCCCCACCCGATGCGGGCCAGTACACTCTGAACGTGGTGCCCACACCCGGTTTGCTGGAGCAATCAATGAATCCGCCATGCTGCTTTACCGTGTTGTACACTGCGGCCAAGCCGAGGCCGGTTCCTGCTCCCGGTTGCTTGGTGGTGTAGAACGGCTCAAAAATGTGGTCCAGGATTTCCTTTTCCATACCATGGCCGCTGTCAGCCACCACAAGCAGCACATAGGTTCCCGATTTCACTCCCACATGCTCACCGGGACGTTCCTCGTCGACCATCACATTTTCTGTGGTGAACGAGAGTCTGCCTCCGTGTGGCATCGCGTCTTTCGCGTTAACCGCGAGATTCAGGAGAACCTGCTCGATCTGGTTCTTGTCTGCACGGACCTTGTGAATGTCTTTATCGAGTTGAAGGTCAAGTTCGATCATCTTCGGCAGAGTTCTCTCCAGCAGGTCTTTAACCTCCTCCAACAGGGAATTCAAATCGACGTGCTTGCGGCTGACCTTGCCGCCTCTGGTGAATGCGGCCAGCCTCCTGACGAGGTCTGCCCCGTTTTCAGCTGCCTGAAGTATTTTCCCAAGATCATCGTGCTCGGGGTCTCCGGGGTGTTTGTCCAGAAGCAGCATCTCGGTGAAGCCCTGAATTACGGTAAGCAGGTTATTAAAATCGTGTGCAATCCCTGCTGCAAGGCTGCCGACAGCTTCCATCTTCTGAGCGATCTGAAGTTGCTTTTCAAGTTTCACCTCGTGCGTGACGTCTCGTTTGACTGCAACATAATTCACAATCTTGCCGGACGAATCGCGCACCGGCGAAATAGTTGCATCCTCCTGGTAGATCTGACCGTCCTTTTTCCTGTTCACAAAGCGGCCTTTCCACGGCTGTCCTTTTTTCAGCGTCGCCCACAAGCGTTGGTAGAATTGGTCGCTGTGCTTACCACTTCGTAGCAGACTGGGCCTGTGACCGATGGCTTCTTCACGGGAAAAGCCGGTTATTTTCTGGAAGGCCGGGTTAAGGTACAAAATTTTCCCTTCCCTGTCTGTGATCATTATCGCCTCCGCAGCCTGCTCGACTGCGGCTGCCAAAAGCAGGCGTTCGCCTTCGGCCTGCTTGTACGCCGTTACGTCTCTCAGCGTAACGATATGGCCGCCAATCCCCCCATTCTTATCTCTGTACGGTGCAGAGCTTATGTGAATGTCCAGAATCCTCCCATCCTTGGTCATTCGTTTCGTCTCGAATGGAGGAACCTTCTCGCCGCGAAAGAGTCGTGCCAAGGTCTCTCTCGTCTCTTGAGCGCACTCGTCGGGTACATAATCGATACGCTTTCCCGTTACTTCTTCACGGGACCATCCAAAGGTTCTGACGAACGCGCTGTTGACGAAGAGACTGATCCCTCTGGCATTGTACACCACGATCGGCTCCGGTGATGAGTCAAGGAGCGATCTCAACTTCCGCTGGCTGTCTCTAAGTTTCTCTACGGCGCGTGCTAATGCTTGCCTGGAAGCCTCGGACTCGGCAAGTTTCCTTCTCAATTCCCCGACTTCAGCGACGAGGTATTCTTTTGGTTTGTCCTCGTCCTTCATGTCCGACCGTTCTCCAAGGCGCATGTCTTGACGATCATCTGTCAGATTGGGCATACGGAATTATCCCTTGCACACAATTATGTTAGGTGTTCAACGCCCGCCAGTCAACCAGAAACACCGGATCTCCATCAGGAGCACCTCACATAAGAGGGTCGGCGATGGGCAGTCTTCCCACAGGTTGGATGCAGCTCGGTCCCGAAACCGCGCGTACATGAGACTTCGGAATGTGTATCGCGTGCCGAGTGAAGGATCAAGGAGTCATACCTCCGGACGGGTCATAGAACGCGGAGGATCTCAATGGCAGAGCCCCGGTGCTGTCGGATGACTCGGTTGAGGGAGCCCCCTAATTCAGTGGGCTGCGAGACCAACACATTGTCTTTCGAAGCCAATTGATTCATGATGACCGCTGCTTACCTGAACGGAAGGAGGATCTCGCGTTTGACGCTCTCATCATTTGCCTTACCCTTGAAGCTCTCACAGCGATAAATATCGGGCCACTATCAGACTTGATGCGCTCTGTTGCTTCCGACTCATGTCTGAGCCCGCTCACCAGTATCACCGGCGATACCCGGATCGCGGTCTTCCGAAGCGTGCCAATGATCTGCAGTGGAACTTTCACAAAGCCTGATCGAACGTAAGGGCCGGGCATCCAGGGCCAGAGTTTTCTTGAGGATGAGCTCTACCCGGAATGTGTTTGCTGTTGACACTGATGCAAGTTCTGTCTACTCTATTCGATAGCTCAATATACCTGTTTAATCAGAAGCCGGGCTCCTGGCTTTTTTTCTCGTCTACAAAACCGATAGATGCGCTGCAGGTGGAGGTAACTCAGAGAACAAATTGCATCGACTACCTCGAATGGTAACTGTTTCCTTGCCTTTCTAAACGGAGAGTCGCTACGCGGTCGAGACGCGCAACGCCGGCACAGCATTTACCATATGAGGCCTCTTCATGGTGGATTCGGACGAGTTCATGGCGGAGTGGCAACTCAGCGAAGTTATCGCACGATCGTAGCTCCACAAACAGACTTGCAACATGCAAAGCAGGAGATGAAATGAACGACGAGGAGACAATTAGAGAGACACTCGTCGGAGAGTTGGAGGAGATACGTCTGCGCGCCGCGGAGTTGGACGCGCTGGTGACAAAGTTCGAGGGAGCGAGCCAGCAACTCGTTGGGAGCGAAGGGGAGCTCACCGCTCTTCGTGATTGCTCCGACGATCCTTTGGTCGTCTATGATATCTATGGGCGAGCCCTGTATATCAACAGCTCCTTTGTAGAGACCTTCGGATGGTCCCCTGCAGAGGTGCTTGGACGGAGGATTGACTACGTCCCCCAGGAATGTTGGCCTCAGACGAAAGAAACACTGGAACGGCTTTTCAGCGGTGAGAGCGTAGGACCGTTCGCGACGAAGCGTCTGACCAAGGTTGGAAGGGTCCTGGACATTCACATAGGCTCGGCCATGTTTACCGACACCCGTGGCAATCCAGCTGGTCACATCGTGACCCTCAGAGACATACACAGGTGGAATCAGCGGCAGAGGGCGGTGCAGGAGAGCGAGCAAAGGTTGGAGCTCGCGTTGAATGGACCGGATCTCACCTTTTGGAGTTGGGATGTTGCCGGAGACCTTTTGGAACGGAGCGTGAATTGGAGTGAAATGACGGGCTATACTCATGAGGATGCAGTGTCTTCGGATTTCTCATGGAATCAACTGGTCCACCCTCAGGAAAAATCGATCGTCGAGAAGGCGCTCAAGGATCATTTGGAAGGACGGTCACCTCAGTACGAGGCCGAATACCGATTGATGACCAAAACCGGAGAATGGAAATGGGTTCGAGATCGGGGGAAGGTGGTGGCCTGGGATGCACAAGGCAACCCGCTCCGTGTGACCGGAATCCAGTCGGACATCACGGCGAGAAAGAGACTCGAGGAACGAATCCAAATGCCCTCTCACTCTCTCATCACCGCGCTGGAACGTGAGCGTGAGAAAATCTCGTCGGATCTTCACGGCAAGGTGGCCCAGGACCTCGCCGCACTGAGAATCGCGTTCGGGATGCTCTTTGAAGATCTCACTCGATCACCCCTGAGACGAAACGCAGCATCCTGCAAATTTCCGAGGGACTGCGAGGAGCTATCGAGCAGGTGCGGGACATTTCTTATGCATTGCGTCCACCGGGACTTGACGAGCTGGGGTTGGTCAGCACGGTCAATGAGTATTGCCGGGTTTGGTCTGAGAAGAACCGGGTAAGCGTGGGTTTCCGAACGTCGGGTCTGGAAGGACTATCATTTGATTTTCACTCCGAGACGAACCTCTTCCGCGTGATTGAGGAAGCCTTGCAGAACGTCTCGAAGCACGCGAATGCCAGTCGGGTTACCATCGAGCTCCTGGCCCTCTTGCCCAGTGTCATCCTCTTGATTCAGGATGACGGCAGGGGATTCGATGTGAAAAAGGAGCTGGGGAAACCGCCGGCTGAACGTAGGAAGGGTCTGTGGAGTATGGAACAGCGGGTGAGCCTGCTTCGAGGCCGCATGACCATTCGGTCCACTCGAGGA
>JARRRG010000258.1:0-4497 GCA_037380965.1 Deltaproteobacteria bacterium | reverse complement strand
GCAGGCTTGCACGCGGTTTCATCATACCGCCGAACAGTCATAATTGAAAGGACTCGACCCGATAATCCGCGCTCATCCCGCGACACTGCCCGCGGGACACCCGAACCATTTGATTCAGACCTCAGCTTCAGCTATCATAAATAGTTAGGAGCAGTCGATCAGGGAAATATTCTGCCTTCAGTCCCGTCGCAAGAATATCACATTGCCTCGTACTACCGATCCAGGATGAGCTCAATTATTTCGCCACGAGGAGGGAAAATAGATGGACTTCATAAACGGTCTCACCGACATCGTCGGAACAGACTATATCACGGCTTCCCCTGTGGATTGTCTGGCCTATTCGCGCGACATGTCCATACATCTGGGTGTTCCCCAGGCCATTGTATTCGCCCGCGACACTGAACAGGTAAGCAAAGTCCTGGCACTGGCCAACCGTGAAGGAGTTCCGGTGGTGGCAAGGGGGACCGGCTCGTCGGTGACGGGGGCAGCTCTCGCGCCGAAAGGGGGCATCCTCATCGATTTCACGCGGATGAACGCGGTCAAGGAAGTCAACAAGCTCGATGGATACGCGGTGGTCGAGCCTGGTGTAATCTGCAATGCTCTGAATGCGAGACTCGCTCCGACACACTTTTTTCCTCCCGATCCCGGCAGCGCTCCCATCGCCACCATCGGCGGGATGATATCGACGAACGCCAGTGGGGTGCGGGCAGCCAAGTATGGCACGACAAAAGATTACGTGAAGGGCCTTGTGGTGGTTGTGGCTGACGGGAGGGTGATCCGAACCGGAAACATCGCTCCCAAGAGCTCTGCCGGGTACGACTTGACGCATCTCTTTGCCAGCTCGGAGGGAACCCTCGGCATTATCACCGAGGCCGTTGTCCGCATCCTGCCCATACCTGAGTACGAAGCCTTTGCCAAAGCATCGTTCCCGGGAGTCGATGAAGCGGCCCGGGCAGTAGAGAAGATCTACACGTCGGGCATAGAAATGGCCACCTGCGAGATTCTCGATAACATTTCGTTGGATGTTGCCCGCGATGCACTCAACATGGATATCCCCAAGGAGATCAATTGCCAGTTGTTCATCGGACTCGACGGCGCCAGAACCGTTGTTGAAGAGCAGATGCAGAAGATCGACGAGATCTGTAAGTCCGTCGGCGGTATCGAAAACCTCTGGTCCGACGACCCGGTGGAAAAGGCAAAGCTCTTTGCCGCCCGCGGCGGTCTGGTGCCGGCCATGAGTCGACTCAAGGCCTCTCATCGCCTCGTTCCGCTCGTGGAAGACTTTGGAGTGCCGATTACCCGCATTCCGGAAACGATTATCGAAATCCAAAAGACCGGTGACAAGTACGGTTTTCCCATCGCAACCTTCGGCCATATCGGAGACGGAAACCTCCACGCGACCTTTATCATGAATCCCACCGAGCCCGACCACTGGGAAAAGGTCAAAGCCATTTCCCTCGAGTTTATCGACATGACCCTGCGGCTTGAAGGAACCGTCTCCGCGGAGCACGGGGTGGGAATGGCAAAATCTCCCTATATCGGCCAACAACTGGGCGAAGGCCTCAATTTGATGAGAGATATCAAACGCGCGCTCGATCCCAACAATATCCTCAATCCGGGAAAAATGGGTTTCGAGGACGCGATCAAGGATATCCTCGATGAAAACATGTTCGCCAAATTCCTCACGGAGCCCGAAACGATTGCGCATTTTCCCGAAGAGGTGGATGACGAGATACTCGCCTGTATCCAGTGCGGTTTCTGCCGGGCCGGCTGTCCCACCTTCGGGGAGACCACCCTCGAATCCCTGAATGCGAAGGGCCGGGTCACCCTCGCCTACAACATGCTCATGAACAATCTGGAACCATCTGAAGATCTCGCGAAGAGGCTCTATCAGTGTATGCTTTGCCTCAATTGCAAATCGGTCTGCCCCGCGCAGGTGCAGGTGTCCGACATCATTCGCAGCGCACGGGAACGGCTCGTCCAACAGGGGTATTTACCCGAGGCGTTCAAGCCTGCCCTTGCCTCGATGATCGACGCGGCCAACCCACTGCTGGCCGCGCCGGAAAAGAGAGCCGACAGCTATCCCACGGACTACAAGAGAGCTGTCCCCGGCAAGACCGAGGCAATACTTCACCTGGGATGCGTCACAAGCTTTCAGGATGTGAAGACGATTCCTGCGTTCATGAAGATACTGGATAAGGCCGGCGTGAACTACGGGGCCTTGGGTGAAGAGGAGTCGTGCTGCGGATACCTGGCCTATCTGGTAGGTGACATGGCCACCTTCAAGAAGGCCGCGGATATGTACCGCGAGCGCCTATCCAAATACAAGCCCAGCAAACTGATCACCACGTGCGCGGGATGTCTGAAAACCTTTCGCGACCTCTATCCCAAGTACGCCGGGGGAAACGGGTACCAGGTCGTGCACGCGGTGGAGCTGATCGAAGAGCTCATCGCGGAAGGTAAACTGAAATTCAAAGAAGATGCCAAACCTCTTAAAGTGGCGTACCACGATCCATGCGACATGGGTCGGCACATGGGAGTGTATGAACCGCCTCGCAATGTCATCAAAGCCTTGCCGGGAGTCGAGCTCGTCGAGTTCCCGCTGAACCGGGCTCATGCCAAATGCTGTGGCGGCGGCGGTGGGATGAAGGGCTTTGATAATGAAATGGCAGGAGAGATCGGATACAAGAGGCTTGTCTCGGCTATCGATCTTGGAGCCGATGCCATTGTATCCGCGTGCCCCTCGTGCAAAGGGACGTTCAACCAGGCCGCGGCCCGGGCGCGAAAAGAGAAAAGGGGCAAAATCAAGGTCCTGGACATCACCGAGTTGGTAGCCGCACGCCTGGCATAGCGGGCTTCTCAGGATGATACCGGTCTCCACGATCCCGGATGCAACGTGTTTTTCAGGACACGCAACCATACTACTGCGGACAGAGGGACGCATTCCCGGGAGGAGGACAAGGTGCACTGACATCCGGCTTTGATTCCGGGATGTTTGGAAGCCCCCTTCGCCGCGTTTCGAACATCTGTGTAACATGTTACTGGAAAGATTTATCCTAACCTTCAGAACTGACTTGACTCCGCATTTTTATGGTGGTAGGAAGGGCCCGGCCTCAACCTCGGGGGAGGGAGGGGCCTGTACCGGCGAACCGGGGGGTGAGGATGCTGGCATCCTCCCCGCCGGTTTCATTTCTTGTCCGGCGGGCATTGGCTCTCACTTCCGGGCCCGGCCACGTCATTCTTGCCGGCCTCGCTTGCGTGGTGACTGCGACAGCACTCGGCAGCCGAGCGATCGTCCTCACACCCTTGTTTGGCCATCCGGCAAAAGAAGTCGCTTTACATAGGTGCGTCGATAATTTATAAGAACACTTTATGTTTATGCGACCTATTAACCCTGATACAGCAGGGGAATGACTTCCGATAAGCATCAGGCTGGTGAGGCACACTATGGTGCCCGTGAGGATGCGATTCGGGGAGCGTTCCTAAGAAGAAATGAATATGAAGGCTCGGGCGAAGGCCAAAATAGAAAAAGCAGAAATAGAACAACCAAAGGTGAAGTCTCAGCGCAGGGTATTCCAGGAATACTCGGAAGCGCTGGTTGTGGCCATAATCCTTGCGATTATCATCAGGGCGTTCTTTTTTCAGGCTTTCAAGATTCCATCCGGTTCCATGAGACCTACCCTGTTGGTGGGTGATCACATTCTGGTGAGCAAGTTCATCTACGGGGTACGCATACCGTTTACCAACCTGAGATGGCCTCGTTTCACGACCCCCAAACGGGGAGATGTGATTGTCTTCATCTATCCTCGGGACAGAACCAAAGACTTCATCAAGCGAGTGATCGGGGTCGGAGGGGACACGATAGCAATTCGGAACAAGCACGTCTTCGTTAACGGCAAAGAGATCTCGGAACCTTATGCCCACCACTACGACAACAGAATCATACCGGGAGGAATGAATCCCCGTGACAACATGGGACCTGTCACCGTCCCAAAGGGGTACCTTTTTGTGATGGGAGACAACAGGGACTACAGCCACGACAGCCGGTTCTGGCGCTTTGTTCCCATACGGGATGTAAAAGGAGAGGCGTTCCTGATCTACTATTCGGCCAGACGCTTTCCTCTCATTCGATGGGGAAGGTTGTTTCACATTATCCACTGATTCTTGTTGCCAGGCCGCAGATCCTCTCCCCGCTCGGGGTACCCGACCCGAAAGGAGAGAATGAGGAGGACGCGGGAATCTGACCGGCCCGTGTCGACCCGTCCTCTTAACCTGCCATGCACATTCGAGGCTCCGGATCGCCAGGGGGAAGATGCCGGACATTGTCGGCCGCTCCGGACCGGTGGAGACCGTCACGTGGTGAAGGGCGGCGCAATGCGCGGCCCGCGCCTGTCATCGGGCCTACCGGCTTGCCTCCGCTGTTAAACGAGCTTTCGAATACATGGCTGGATTGAGAACAAGGATGCAGCGTGCCTGCTTGGACAGGCGGGTCGAAAG